>JANPMZ010000104.1:0-8395 GCA_031427195.1 Nitrospirota bacterium | reverse complement strand
GTGATCGCCACGCCTGATGCGCCTACCGCCTCGGCGGTCCTGATGATGGTCCCGAGGTTTCCCGGGTCCTGAAGCTGATGGGCCATGATAATGAGGCCGGCGTCATTAGCCAGCAGGCCCTGCTCGGAATATGCCTTCATCGTGACCACAGCCATGACCGGTTGGGGAGTTTTGCTTTCAGCGAGCGTGTCCATTAACCGCTCTGAAATCCAGAGCACTTCAATAGACCGGTTCTCGGCGAGTTTCAGAATGCCCTTGCCATGGTGCTGCGCCAGGGAAGGGGAGGCGATAACCATTTTGACGCCCAGGTTGTCCCGAAGCGCTTCCTCGACCATTTTGACGCCCTCGATCAGAAAGGCCTGTTCTTTTTTTCGTTGTTTGGATTCCGCAAGGGCGTGCAAATGCCTGATGGTGGCATTGTCTTTGCTGGTAATGGGGGTATGAGGAGTGGTCTGTAACATGGCGGGAGTATAGCATAATTAGGAAAACGCGAACACGAAACAATATACTTGACAGAAATAGTCAGGTTTGATATCTTAAGCATGAAGCTACTGAGGATGGAACCAGTCTTGTATTGATGAATGGGCTTCCTTTCACCAGTGAGGATGTTCTATGAAACTGTCCACAAAAGGGAAATACGGCGTCCGGGCAGTCTACGAGATAGCCCGACACGGCAAGGGGCCGATCACCATTAAGGAGATCGCCGAACGCCAGGGCATATCGCTTTCCTACCTTGAGCAGATCCTGCATAAACTCGGGAAGGCGGGACTGATCGAGAGCGTGCGCGGCCCGGCAGGCGGATATTTGCTCGCACGGAAGCCTGTTGAGTTGACGATCGGCGATATTGTACGAGCACTTGAGGGGCCCATCGCGCTGTCGCACTGTTTGGAACCCGGCGAATCCGATGACTGCATGCAGGCAGACGACTGTGTCGCCCGCATGGTTTGGACCAAGGTAGGGGCAAAAATAGAAGAAGCGCTTGACAGCATCAGTTTTGAGGATCTCTTGCAGGAGAGCCGGAAAAAGCAACCTGAGCTCCTGAAGCCGAGAAGGAAACTCGCTGTCGCAGGAAAGGGGGCATGTTGATCATGAGAAAAGTATATCTGGACCACGCAGCCACGACGCCTACCCATCCCAAGGTGGTCGAAGAGATGCTGCCCTACTTCACCGCCAAGTTCGGCAACCCCTCGAACCTGCACGACATCGGTCGGGAGGCTAAGAACGCGGTTGAAGAGGCGCGGACAAAGACCGCGGCCCTCATCGGCGCAAAGCCTGAAGAGATATTTTTTACCTCCTCCGGAGCGGAGTCCAATAACTTTGCGGTGAAAGGCCTTGCCCAGGCGAACAGTCAGAAGGGCAAGCATATCATCGTATCTCAGCTCGAGCATTTTTCCGTGCTCCATCCGGTCAAGACGCTTGAGAAGGCAGGATTTACGGTCACGGCCCTGCCGACGGACAAGCAGGGGATCGTGGATCCCGCGGATGTTGCCAAGGCGATCACGAAGGAAACGGTCCTTGTTTCGATCATGCATGCGAACAACGAGATCGGCAGCATCGAGCCGATCGAAGAAATATCCAAAATCACCCGGGAAAAGGGTGTTCTGTTCCATACGGATGCGGTGGCGACTGTGGGCTGGATCCCGGTGAATGTATCATCCCTGGGCGTTGACGCGCTTTCGCTCTCGGGTCACCAGTTCTACGGCCCCAAGGGAGTTGGCGCACTTTACGTGCGAAAAGGTGTCAGGATCAAGCCGCAGATCGAAGGCGGGATACAGGAAGACGGCAGGCGATCGGGTACTGAGAATGTTCCCGGTATTGTGGGACTCGGCAAGGCTTGCGAGCTTGCCATGGGCGACCTTTCGAACCGGGTGACCACCGTGACCGCTCTTCGCGACCGCTTGCAGAAAGGCCTGGTGGAAAAGATCGGCCATGTGGTGATCAACGGCCATCCCACGAAGCGGCTGCCGCAGAATCTGAACATGTCCATGTGGTATGTGGAAGGCGAGTCCATGCTGCTTTTCCTGAACATGCAGGGGATCTCGGTATCGAGCGGTTCTGCCTGTACGTCTCGTTCGCTCAAATCATCGCATGTGCTGAGCTGCATCGGCACGGATGCCGCAGTTGCCAACGGAACGCTGCTCATGTCGCTCGGCATGGGCAATACCACGGAAGATATCGATTACGTCATACAGGCACTGCCCCCCATTGTTCAGCGGCTCCGGGAGATGTCGCCTCTGTATGAAGATATGATCAAACAAGAAAAAGCCCGCTGAGGAGGAAGATTATGGAACAGTACAGTTCAAAAGTGATGGAGCATTTTGCGCAACCTCACAACGTGGGGGAGATCGAGAACGCTGACGGCGTCGGTACGGTCGGCAATCCGGTATGCGGCGACGTGATGCGCCTGTACATCAAGGTGGAGAACAACATCATCATCGACGCCAAGTTCAAGACTTTCGGCTGCGGCGCGGCAATTGCCACGAGCAGTATGGTCACGGACCTGGTGAAAGGCAAGACGATCGAAGAGGCGCTTACTATATCGAACGCCGCGGTTGCCGAGGCTTTGGGTGGCTTGCCCAAGGTGAAGATGCACTGCTCGGTGCTGGCGGAAGAGGCGCTCAAATCCGCGCTCGATGACTACTACAAAAAACAGGGCAAGACTTCGCCGGTAACGCTGTCCCCGGACGCAGGGCACGAGCACGAGATGGAATGATCCAATTGCGGATTTCGAAATGCGGATGGCGGAATTAAAGACTGGCTTCCAACTTGCTTTGTGCGAAACAGTTAGTGTTTCTGAATCAAGGAAGATAGATTCGTAAAAAGGCATTATCCACCGCCGAGACGCAGAGGCGCGGAGGAATGCACCTTGAAAGTAATGAATATTTTCTCTGCGTCTCCGCGGTTAAATCCGAATTATTGCGAGTCCATCAAGGAACGTACCTATGGATAGTAAGGACATCAAACCGGACCTGAGTATCGATTGTGTGGGTCTCGCCTGTCCCATGCCGATATTCAAGACGTCGAACAAGATCAAAGAAATGCAGTCGGGGCAGGTCCTGGAGGTGCTGTCTGATGACGACGGAATCGTAAAGGATATGCCTGCCTGGTGCAGGATGACCGGCCATGAATTTATCAGGATCTCCAGCGAGAACGGCGAGTACAAGGCATACGTCAAGAAAAAGTGATCTGACCCTGCAACGCAGCTTATAATTCCCAAGGACTATTCATTCATGAAGCCGGCCCGGCATATTGGTCGGCTTCTTTTTTACTACTGCCCCCGGACCACCGTCATTACCGCATGTTTCGCCGCTTTCCGTTTGACAATGCAGGGGGGATGGTTTATTATCGCCGTCAGAAGCAACGAGAAAGGAACACATGCAGACGATAGCATCTCTCAAAGAAGGTGACTGGGTGGAAGAAATTTACCTGGCAACGTCAAAACAGGTTTCGACCGCCAAGAACGGCGTGACCTATCTTTCGATCAAGCTCTCCGACAAGACCGGCGAGATCGATGGCAGACTGTGGGACAACGCCGATGAGGTCGCCGGCAGGTTCGAGCGCGAGGATTTTGTCCGCATCAAGGGCATCGCGGCGAACTACCAGGGCTCGATGCAGATCAAGATGAAGACCCTGGAGAAGGTCGACGATTCCCGCATCGACATCGCCAATTTTCTTTTGGCTTCAAAACGCAACATCGATGAGATGGTGGCAGAGCTCAAAGACGCTGCAGCCGGCGTCAGCAATCCCTATTTGAAGCAGCTCATGAACTCCTTTCTGAACGACCAGGCCTTCATGGACCTGCTCAGGCGCACGCCGGCGGCAAAGGCGATGCATCATAATTTCATCGGCGGGCTGCTGGAACATCTCCTTGAAATGATCTCTCTGTCGCGCGACGTGGCAAAGCATTTCCCAGCCATCGATGGCGATTTGCTGACTGCCGGCGCCTTTCTGCATGATATCGGCAAGGTCCGCGAACTGTCCGTGCGGAAATCGATCGAGTACACGACCGAGGGGAGGCTTATCGGCCATATCTCGCTGGGCTATGAGATGCTGGTCGAAAAGATCAACACGATCCCCGGGTTCCCGGCTGAGCTCACGATGCTGCTGAAGCATATCATGCTCTCGCACCACGGTGAGTATGCGTTTGGCTCGCCCAAGCGCCCCAAGATCCAGGAAGCGGTGGTCATTCATTACCTGGATGACCTTTCGGCCAAGATCAATAATTTCCAGGCCACGCTGCAGAAGGAAAATATTGTTGAAGGCGGATGGACCGGTTTTAATAAAATGCACGATCGCTATTTGTATCGCAAGGCAAGCTATTAAGGGGTTCTCATGCTGGGTGTACTGAAAAGTCTGAGCGATGGACTGGCAAAGACCAGAAAGAACATTGCTGATAAGCTCGGCACGCTCATCCTCGGCCGGAAGATTGATGAGGTTTTCCTTGAAGAACTGGAAGAAGCGCTGATCGCATCGGATGTGGGGGTTGAGACCGCCTCCTTTGTGCTGAAGGACCTGACAGAGCGGTTCAAGCGCCAGGAGCTTTCTACACCGGACCAGGTGCGGGCGCGCCTCAAACATCTTCTTTTGGAGATCCTGTCATCGGCGACGTCGAAGTTCTCGGTTGCCGCATCGCCGTCGGTGGTCCTGGTGATCGGTGTGAACGGCACGGGCAAAACCACCACGATCGGCAAGCTGGCGCGTCGCCTGCAATCACAGGGCAAACAGGTGATGCTGGCTGCAGGAGACACCTTTCGGGCCGCAGCGTCCGAGCAGTTGTCCATATGGGGAGAGCGGGCAGGTATTCCGGTAATCAAGCATCAGGAGGGGGCCGATCCGAGCGCGGTCGTGTTCGATGCCGTTACCGCTGCCAAGGCCCGGGCCGTGGATGTGCTCATTGTGGACACGGCCGGTCGCCTGCATACGAAGTCGAACCTCATGGAAGAGCTAAAAAAAATGAAGCGGGTCCTATCGCGCGAACTGCCGGGCGCGCCCCATGAGACACTGCTGGTCCTGGACGGCAATACGGGCCAAAACGCCCTGGTCCAGGCCAGAATGTTCCATGAAGCGATCGGCGTCACCGGCATCGTTCTGACGAAGCTCGACGGAACGTCGAAGGGCGGCATTGTTTTTGCCATCAACAAGGAACTGGGGATCCCGGTCAAGTTCGTGGGCCTCGGCGAGGCCATTGAGGATCTGCGGGAGTTCGAACCGAAGGAATTTGTGGATGCTCTGCTGTGAAAAATCAGCGCGGAGCGCTTTTCAACAGGTCGTGAATTTATGCAAAGCGTACAGGTAGAAATACTCGGTCAGATCTACAGCATCAAGGGGATGGAGGACCATGCCTACATCAGGGAACTGGCCGCCTTTTGTGATGCAAAAATGAGAGAGGTGCAAAAGGGGACCGGCACGCCCGATGCCCATCGGGTGGCGATTCTGACTGCTCTTACCATATCGGACGAACTATTTAGCCTGCGACGGCAGTTCCGATCACTCGAAGAATCAGCAGCACGATCGGCTGCGCGTTTGCTGGAATTTGCCAAGGTCGAAGGGGAAGAGGCTTAACCTCTCGATTGGGTTAATTTCGGGGTAATCCCTAAACCTGTTATACTCGTAACTATTTGAAGAAAAACAATATTACTATAACTTCCCTAAAATCGCATATTATTTTATTCTTGCCATTTTTTTTCTATTCTGGTATATAAATAACAGGCATACTTATCAATCCCCTGCTTTGCGCGTGATGGGTAAACTTGTTCCTCGTGAAAAGAATAAAACGGGAGCTTACCTCGGAGCGTGTGTGCATGCCCAGACAAGACTGGGAAGCCTGATCGAGCTGATAGGGCGCCCACCTGGTTACGACCAGGAATCAAGTTAATCTGCACGGCAAAAGCGGGGGGTTCAAAAAGTTTATCTTTAGTGTTAATCAGCGCCTGAAAGGACCGGTAAGTAAGGAAGGCTTTGGCGCTTGTGATAGTCACGCATCAGCGGATCAAGCGGGATGCAAGATACCGGACGAAGTTCGGTGTTTTTTAGACCGCGATGATATTTCAACACTGCACCGGATCGCATTGCCAGTTCAAGGAAACGATAGTACGAAACGTGGGATCACTAATTCATACATATAGTTATGCAAAGGCTGTCCTGACCGACAACTCTTCTGGATGCGCAATAACGGGTTTTCAGCGGAAGGTTGCCTCTCGACGGAATGGTCATTTCGTTTTTCCTTTGCCTGCTTATATCCCATATCCCGTAAATTCCTGATCTGGCACGGTCCGGTCTCCGCTACTATCACTTGCCCGCGTAAGCCCTCCTGAAACAGCACTGTGGGTCTCAAGAACTTCATGAAAAATAGAGAGCCTCTAACGGCTGAGCTCGAGCAGTCAAAGGCGCCGCTTGCCTGGAGAATGCGCCCCCGCGACCTTTCCGAGTATGTGGGGCAGGACCATATTCTCGGCCAGGGCAAGCTTCTGCGCAGGGCCATCGAGGCCGACCGTTTGATGTCGCTCATCCTGTATGGCCCTCCCGGGTCAGGCAAGACCGCGCTTGCTCATCTGATCGCCCGGCGAAGCCACGCCCACTTTGTATCCCTGAATGCCGTTACCGCGGGCGTCGCCGATATCCGGCGGGTGACGCAGGAAGCCTCGCTTGAGCACGGCCAGAGCAGCAACCGTACGATCCTCTTTATCGACGAGATTCACCGGTTCACCCGTGTCCAGCAGGATGCGCTTCTGCCCGATGTGGAACGGGGCGTTATCACGCTCATCGGCGCTTCAACGGCAAATCCTTTTTTTGCGATCATCCCGGCACTCTCCTCCCGTTCCCAGATCTTCGAGTTCAAGCCCCTGAAGGACGAGGATATCGAGGTCGTCATCACGCGCGCCCTGGGCGATGCGGAACGGGGACTGGGGAAACTGTCCGTAAACCTGATACCCGAAGCCCTGGGCCTGCTCGTTGCCCGGGCGAACGGCGACGCCCGTCGTGCGCTCAATGCGCTCGAATTGGGTGTGCTTTCCACCGCGCCGGGCCCGGACGGGACGGTCCTCTATGATCTCCAGACAGCCGAGGAATCCATCCAGCAAAAGGCGCTCTCGTATGATGAGGACGAACACTACGATACCATCTCGGCCTTCATTAAAAGCATGCGGGGGAGCGATCCCGACGCAACGTTGTACTGGATGGCCAAGATGCTTCATGCCGGCGAGGACCCGTTGTTCATCGCGCGCAGGATCATGATCGCTGCGAGCGAGGATGTGGGGAACGCTGATCCGAGGGCGCTCTTTGTCGCCACTTCCGCCTGCCAGGCGCTGGAGCGGATCGGCATGCCCGAGGGACGGCTGCCGCTGGCCCAGGCCGCGGTTTACGTTGCCTCGGCGCCCAAGAGCAATGCCTCCTACCTTGCCATCAACCAGGCGATGCAGGACATCGAGACCGGCGTCCTGCTGCCGGTGCCTGACCACCTTAAAGACGCTCACTACCGGGGAGCAGCGCGGCTCGGCAGGGGCAAAGGATACCAGTATCCCCACGATCACCCTGGCCACTATGTGGCACAGGATTACCTCCCGCAGATGCGGGAATACTACCGGCCCACCGAGCAGGGCGAAGAGAAACGGATCAAGGAGCGCCTTGCCGGGCTGAAAAAGAGACACCAGGAGGAACGAGCATGATCGAGTATATTGCCATATTGATCGCAGGGCTTGCCGCAGGATTCGGCATCGGACTGATGATCAAAGGAAGAGTTGCAGCCAGCAAGATTAAGGACGCGGAAGCCGAATCGTCCCGTATTATCGCGAACGCGGAACGCGAGGCCGAGACCAAACGCAAGGAAGCTGTGCTCGAGGTCAAGGACAAGCTGTATCAGGCGCGCACCGAGTTCGAAAAGGAGAACCGCGACAAGCGGCAGGAGCTTCAGAACCAGGAGCGGCGGCTGACCCAGAAGGAAGAGAATCTTGAGAAAAAGATCGACCTCACGGACAAGCGCGAGGCCGAGACCATACGCCGCGAGCGCGAGCTTACGGCGCGGGAAAAAGTCACTGTCGAGAAGGAAGAGCGTTTTGACAAGGGGCTCCGCGAACAGCGCGAGCTGCTAGAAAAAATCGCAAGCATGACGGCTGAAGAAGCGAAGCGCCAGCTTATGATGACCATGGAGGACGAGGCAAAGTACGAGGCTGCCAAGAGCATCAAACGCATCGAGGACGAAGCCAAGGACGAGGCCGACAAAAAGTCCAAGAACATCATCAGCCTGGCCATCCAGCGGTACGCCAGTGACTATGTCGCCGAGGCCACCGTGTCGGTGGTGAACCTTCCCAACGACGAAATGAAAGGCAGGATCATCGGCCGCGAGGGGCGGAACATCCGTGCGCTTGAGGCAGCCACCGGCATCGATCTTATCATCGAC
>JANPMZ010000103.1:0-2979 GCA_031427195.1 Nitrospirota bacterium | reverse complement strand
CAACTTTTACCGTGGGAGAGTGTGGTATCGATGATCGGATCAATTCTGAAAAAAATACTAGGGACCAGGAACGATCGGGAACTGAAGCGCCTTCAGTTTCTGGTCGATGCGATCAATGCCAATGAACCGGCCATTTCCGCGCTGACGGACCAGGAGCTTCGGGCAAAGACCGACGAGTTCAAAAAACGGCTTGAGGCGGGGGCCTTGCTCGATGAGCTGCTGACCGAGGCGTTTGCCGTCGTGCGCGAGGCCTCAAAACGGACGCTCGGCATGCGGCATTTCGATGTCCAGCTCATCGGCGGCATCGTGCTCCATCAGGGGAGGATCGCCGAGATGAAAACCGGTGAAGGCAAGACCCTCGTTGCCACGCTGCCGGTGTACCTGAACGCGCTCACGGGAAACGGCGTGCACGTCGTCACCGTGAACGACTACCTCGCCAAGCGCGACTCGCAGTGGATGTCGCCGGTCTACACCTTCCTGGGCCTCACCGTGGGCGTCATCGTGCACGGGCTCACGGACGAGCAGCGACAGGCGGCCTACGGTTCCGACGTGACCTACGGCACGAACAACGAGTTCGGCTTTGATTACCTCCGGGACAACATGAAGTTCGACCTGAAGGACTATGCCCAGCGCGAGCTGAACTTCGCCATTGTCGACGAAGTCGATTCGATCCTGATCGATGAGGCCCGGACGCCGCTCATCATATCAGGGCCCACCGAAGACTCCACGGACAAGTACTACAAAATCAATCGCATCATTCCCAGCCTGAAAAAGGAAAGCGATTACACCATCGAGGAAAAGTCCAAGACCGTGGCCCTCACCGAGGAGGGCAACGTCAAGGTCGAGAAGATGCTCGGCGTCGGCAACCTCTATGATCCGGCGAACGTCGATCTGGTCCATCACGTGCACCAGGCCCTGAAGGCCCACACGCTGTTCCATGTCGATGTGGATTATGTGGTCAAGGACGGCCAGGTGATGATCGTTGACGAGTTCACCGGTCGGCTCATGCCGGGCAGGCGCTGGAGCGACGGACTGCACCAGGCCATTGAGGCGAAAGAAAATGTCAAGATAGAGAACGAGAACCAGACCCTTGCCTCAATCACGTTCCAGAATTTTTTCCGGCTCTTCAGCAAGCTCGCCGGCATGACCGGTACGGCCGAGACCGAGGCTGCGGAGTTCTCAAAGATCTACAACCTCGACGTCATGGTCATCCCGACGCACCGCCCCATGGTCCGCGGCGATAATCCCGATTTCATCTACAAGACCGAGGAAGGCAAGTTCATGGCCGCGATCAACGAGATCGCCGAGCGGAACAAAAGCGGCCAGCCCGTGCTCGTCGGGACCATTTCGATCGTCAAGTCCGAAACCCTGTCTACCCTGCTTAAAAAGAAAGGCGTTAAGCACTCGGTGCTGAACGCCAAGTACCACGAGATGGAGGCCGAGATCGTGGCCCAGGCCGGACGGTACGGACAGGTCACGATCGCCACCAACATGGCGGGCCGCGGCACCGACATCGTGCTGGGAGGAAACGCCGAAGGCCTGACACGGCAGGCACTGAAGTCCAAAGAGTATACGCCGGAAGAATGGGACAAGACGCTCGCCCAGTTCAAGGAGCAATGCGCCGCAGAGCGTGAGAAGGTGCTTACGGCAGGAGGCCTGCATATTCTCGGCACAGAGCGGCATGAGTCGCGCCGGATCGATAATCAGCTCCGCGGACGTTCAGGACGCCAGGGCGATCCCGGTTCGTCCCGGTTCTACCTCTCGCTCCAGGACGACCTGCTCAGAATCTTCGGGTCCGACCGCATCGCCGGGCTCATGAACAAGCTCGGCATGGAGGAGGATGTGCCGATCGAGCACCGCATGGTGTCGCGGGCCATCGAGAACGCACAGAAGAAGGTCGAGGACCACAACTTCGACATGCGCAAGCATGTCCTTGAGTACGACGATGTGATGAACCAGCAGCGTAAGGTGATCTATGAACAGCGTCGCCAGATCCTGGCCGGTACGGACCTCAAAGAAGAGGTGCTCGGCCTTGCAGAGGAGCTGTTCGAAGGGGTGATCGCATTTTACTGCCCTGCGGACGCCTATGCCGAGACCTGGGACCTCACCGGGCTCAGGGACGCGCTGGCCGCCAAGTTCTCCTATCGTCTTACCGACACTGATCCTCAGACGCTGTCCCGGGAAGAATTCCGTGACCAGATCTGGGACGCGCTGAAAAAGAGCTATGAGGACAAGGAACAGGAGGTCGGTCGTGAGCTCATGCAGCACCTCGAAAAGGTGTTCATGCTCCAGGCCGTGGACCAGCAGTGGAAGGACCACCTGCTTGCCATGGACCACCTGAAGGAAGGCATCGGGCTCCGGGGTTACGGCCAGAAAGACCCGCTCCTCGAGTATAAAAAAGAAGGCTTCAACATGTTCGGGGAGATGAAGCTGCGCATCATCGAAACGACTGTGGAGAACCTTTTCCGCGTCCGGGCCGCCAAAGGCCAGGAAGAGGAGATCGAGCGCAGACAGAAACGCCAGCTGTCACAGCTCAACTTCATCGGCGCCGGTGATGCGGCCGCGGCAGCGCCCGCGCCGGTCCATAGCGAGAAGAAGGCGGGGCGCAACGATCCCTGCCCCTGCGGGAGCGGAAAAAAGTACAAGAAGTGCCACGGGAAATAGCAATTGCGGATTTCGGATTGCGGAATAAAATCCGTAAGGCGTGTGTCAGTTTGCATACATGGTGAAATGGTCTTAACAGGGCAGCCCTTATAATTGGGACTGCCCTGTTTTTCATACGGCGTCGAAAGAAAACGCTGGTGCGCGCTGTCAAAAGAAATAGCTGCGAACTTCTCGTGTAAGCCTTCAGTTACGGGCTCGGTAAGCACCGCGTACTTGCTCCCACGCTCCGCGTGGGAGCACACGTGCGAGACGCTCCAGCGTCGACTGGAGAAGTGGACGCAGAACGTCATGAAATGCGTTCCCACGCGGAGCATG
>JANPMZ010000102.1:0-2472 GCA_031427195.1 Nitrospirota bacterium | reverse complement strand
GGTCATAGGCATTATCCGCAAGCTTTCGAAGAAGCGCCTGCGCTTCGCTCCTGTTTCCGGCAGTAACGGGCCGGTTCCATTCCTTGTAAAAGCTATGCAGGACGGCATGGACAGCGCTGCCCCGGTCCAGGGGGGAGATGTCCTCGGTCACTTCTTCGAGCGGTCTGATCCGGAGCACATGCTTGACATAGTAATCGTAAGGGCACTGGAGGTAGTCGTCCAGTTCCGTGACCCGGAAGCTCTTCTTGTTCTGTGACGGCAGAGGCGGTGCAGCTGACGGGGGCTCGAAGTTGTACGCGGTTTTAATTGCAGCCATGTTCGGCATATCCGCGTTCAGCACCAGCTCGATGCCGGGTACCCTGCCTTTGTTGCCCACGGCTTTTGCCAGCTCGGAGATGCTTCTGCTGTCTTCTGGCTTGAGGCTGAACTGAATGCCTGAAGTCTGTTCGAGCCCTCTGTTGATGAGGCCTGCCCGCTTGAGCGGCGTCAATTCAGCCAAAAAGGGTGACGAGACGGTCGCACGGTCTCCCTCGTTCTCCGGCCAGGTGAGCGTGACCTTTTCCGCGGAAAGCAGCAGCCGGTAAAAGTGATGCGACGCAATAAGCCGTGCTTTTTCGAGCGTGCGTATGCCGAGCGGTTCGAGGATTGACTCGGGCAGGAAGATGTTCTGGGGCAGTCGCTGGGGGAATTTCGTATCAATGAGGCCGCCCAGGTAGATCTCGCTCCAGGCGTGTCCCATGGTTTCGCCCAGGCCCAGGACCTGCACGCCGCCCTCATCATCAGGCGGGACCTGGTACCTTACGTGCATCAGCGTTTTCCGCAGCAGAAAGAACCACTCGCTGAAGGTGTAGTGGTATTCCGGGAAGAGCCTGCCCGCAGCTGTCAGGGAGGCGAAGGTCTCCTCCAGCTTCTTGTACGCCTGAAGGTTGCTGTTGAGCGGACCTTTGATGAGCAGTACGCGTGTTGCAAGTTTCGACCAGGCGACCAGCCGGCTAAGCCGCTCCATCCAGACAGCGAGCGGCGCCGGTTCCGTCATACAAAAGGGTTCCAGCGCAGCGAACAGGTCTTTCAGCGGACCGGTGAGCACGTCACGGTTGCTTTCGTCAGGCGCGTGGTATCGAAGCTGGGCGAGCAGGCGCTCTTTGCCTCCCATGATCTTCTGGTCGCGCAGGAAACGGTCAAGGGCCGGCGCGATTGCGCGGTTCTCCCCGAACTTAAGAAAGGGCGAACTGAGGACCCTGAGCAGGGACGGCCCGGAGAATTCTTCGTGGCAGGCCCGCAGGAGGGAGATCGTGGCTGTCGTGACCGGTGACGTGCTGAGTTGCCTGCCGAGCGCCCGGTTGTAGGGGATGCCGCAGTCCGTAAAGAGCTCTTCCACCAGCGGACCGTACTCGTCGAGTGACGGGAACGCCACAAGCAGAGTATCGGCGGGGGTCCCGGCGCGGAGCGCCTTCTTGATCTCGCCGGCGATGAACGATACCTCTTCACGGGGATTGACGGCGGAGAGCAGGTGTACTGTTTTCCCAAAGCCGGGAAGGGCCCGCGCCTGCTGCTCTATTTCCGCAAAGGTTTTGTCGGAGAAGAGCGCCCGTGCCAGGAACTTGTTGTCATCATCCATGGCTTTGCCGTCTTCTTCTTCCAATACAACGTTGATCTTTGCAAGGAAGTCCTTCGTGATCCTGAGCGGATGGGCCTCTCCGGCCCGAGCTACGAGCCCTCCCAGCCCTTCGCCGAGATAGCGGCAGTCTCTGTGTGCCGTGATCTTCGCCAGGAGCCTGGCTTCGAGGTCTCCGGCATCGGCGATGCCATCAATGATGATCGTGTCGTAGGGTTCGAGCCAGGCCGGGTCGAAAAGCCCGGCAAGATGGGACAGCAGGCCCGCAGGGTCAGCCAGGTTCCGCTCTTTGAGGATGCGCTCGTAAGCGTCGTAGATGTCCATGAGCAGGATGACCTGTTTCTTGTCAACAGAGTCCGTTGGCGCCAAAGCAACGCGGAGTTCCGCCGGACCGATGCCCGTGTGGGCGAGCTGGTCGATCATGGCGGCCAGCGACGCCGATAGCGAGGGGGCGAGCAGCTCGGGGCTCTGGCTGAACAGCTTTCGCTCGGCGAGATAGTTCTTGACGAGCCCCTCGACCAGCACGAGCCGCGTGTTCTCATCAATGAGCGCCGGGCCCGGAACGCGCGCCGAGAGCGAGTTCAAAAAACGATTCAGCGTTTGAATAACGGGAGGGACGAGCGCCGTGGCGCCATGGGCTTTTTCCACGGCGTCGAGGAACAGCTTGCGATAGGTCCGGGTCATGCGGGACGAGGGGACGAGCACCAGCACCCGGTCGAAGCGGAAGGGCGGGCCCGGACAGGCCGCCACGAGTTCTTCGAAGAGCTGTTGTTTCCGGGCCCAGCCCATGCTGCCGTATGGCATCAAACAGTGTTTCACGCGCAGAGTATGCCACAAGTTCCGTAAATAGACAACGC
>JANPMZ010000101.1:0-3488 GCA_031427195.1 Nitrospirota bacterium | reverse complement strand
GAGCTGGCAGGCATTTCACTGGACACCATCGTCTCATGCAGCCGCAGATCATTCCGGGGGAATATTCTGTTTACGCACCGGGGTTTGAGCGGACCGGCTATCCTGCAGGCCTCGTCCTTCTGGACGCCGGGCGAGCGCATCGTAATCGACCTGCTGCCGGATATTGACATCCATGCCGTTTTCGAGGAAAAGAGGAGCGGCAAAGTGGAAATGCAGAACCTGCTTGCCGCGTATTTCCCGAAGCGCTTCGCCCAAGTGTGGTGCGAACTGCATGCCTACGCCAGGCCGCTCAATCAATACTCAGAGAAAGAGCTGCACATGATCGCCGGGAGGCTGCATGCCTGGGAGCTTGCACCCAGTGGTACCGAAGGCTACCAGGTCGCCGAGGTGACTGCCGGCGGCGTGGACACGCGCGAGCTATCATCAAAGACCATGGAGGCCAGGACGGTACCGGGGCTTTATTTTATTGGTGAGGTTGTGGACGTGACCGGGGAGCTTGGAGGCTATAACCTGCATTGGGCCTGGGCCTCGGGTCATGCTGCTGGTGAGTTTGCGTGAGAAGCATGGTAACAATTCAGTGAATAGGTAGACGGCTGAAGACTTAAGGTCGAGGTTGAATATGCTTCGAGCGTCAGCCTAAACACTGATTATTCTACCCCTCCACGCTGATCGCGTAATAGGGGCAGACATGGAGAACGCCGTCCTTGTCTTCGGCGGTGAACTTGTCTGTGTTGATGATCCAGGCCTTGTCGTCCCGCAGCTCGAAATACTGCGGAAAGGCTTCGGCGCAGCCACCGCACCCCTGACACAGCGCGTAATCGATGTTGAGCAGCAGTGCGGTGTTTTTCTTTTTTGCCGGCTTACTTTTTGGCAATTTTCACCTTCCATTCCTCAGGCCCCTCAGCAAGATATTCCCATTCGAACTGGCCTTCCCGCTCGTGGAGCAGCGAATAATAAAGCGGCTTCGGGTCATGGTCGTTGGTCAGGACGAGTTCTTCGCCCTTCTGCAGCGCGTCGAACGTGCTGAATATGAGCGGATGCCTGTTCCTGGGTTCGATCGTTGTTACGTTCAGTTCTTTCATAGCACACCTCCTGTTTAATTGCAAGATAGTACACCCAGGATGCTGGAACCTGCTATGACGCGCATCATATGCCGGAAGATAGTGGGGGACCGGTGGCGGGTTATGCAGAGCCGGCAAAGCACGGCATTTCGTGGTACGCCAGGCAATCGCAAGGCGCAGACCTTGCTTTGCAGTTCTCCGACTTATCAGAAGTCAATCCGATTTTTCCGTGTCCAAATGCTTTTTTACGATAATGAGTTGGTGAGGGGTTCTGGCCATGTCGGCTGAGGCTGAGTGGTGGTGATCAGTGGGCTTATATGAGCAGCGGCGGGCAGGAGCCGCGGCTATTTTGCCATGACGATCCGCTTACGCCAGTTCCTGCCTTTGGTTGGGAAGTCGCTCCGAAAATGGGCGCCCACGCTGCCTTCGCGGAGCAATGCCGAGCGGGTGATAAGAGCGGCGGTGGTTATCATATTGTTCATTTCGAAAAAGTTCCTGTCTGGGCCGTGATCTTTCATGGCATGGCCCCAAGCCTTCAGTTGCTTAAGCGCGGCAACAAGCTCTTTTTTGTTCCGTACGATCCCCACGTTCGACCACATAAGCTTCTTCAAAGACAAACGTAGTTCTGCAGGAGCCGCAGAATCTGATGCCGGAGAGGCTGCTCGTTTATGATGGCCCGGCAGGTTCAGCCGGGGCTGCGCAGGTTGGATCCTCTTTCGCGCATACCGGGCAGCCGCCAGTCCGGCACGCTCGCCGTAGACCAGGCCCTCCAATAAGGAGTTGCTCGCCAGACGGTTCGCGCCGTGTACGCCGGTGCAGGCCGTCTCGCCAGCGGAGAATAGGCCGGGTACGGTTGTGGCGCCCCAGAGATCCGTTCTCACGCCGCCCATGATATAGTGGGCCGCCGGCGAGACCGGGACCGGCTCGCGGGAGATGTCTATGCCGAGCTCCTTGCAGGTCGTATAAATCCTGGGGAAACGCCGGGTGATGTAGTCGCTGTTCAAATGGGTCATGTCGAGGTAAACATGGTCCGAGCCGGTCAGCGCCATTTCGGAGTGGATGGCGCGGGTGACCACATCGCGCGGCGCAAGCTCCCGCGCCGAATGGTAACCGTCCATAAAGCGCTGGCCCCTGTTGTTCTTGAGCATGCCGCCTTCGCCGCGCATGGCTTCGGAAAGCAGGAACTGGGGTGCGCCTGCGCGGAAGAGGGCCGTCGGGTGGAACTGGACGAACTCCAGGTCAACGAGCGCCGCGCCGGCCCGCCAGGCCATGGCCATGCCGTCCCCCGTGGCCACTGCGGGATTGGTGGTGCGCTCATACAGCTGGCCAGCGCCGCCGGTGGCGAGCAGGACCGCCCGCGCGGAAATGATCAGGATCTTCTTTGTTGCCTGCTGGCAGACCACCGCGCCGACGCACCGGCCCTTTTCGATGATCAAGTCCCGGGTAAAGGCAAAATCGACCTTTGAGACGGTCCCCGCTTCGCGGATCTTTCCGGTCAGGACGCGCATGATTTCCCTGCCCGTGGAATCTCCCTGGGCATGGAGAATCCGGCGCTTCGTATGGGCCGCCTCCTGCGTGAAGGCGAGTTTGGTCCCCTCGCGGTCGAACTCGGCGCCCCAGAGGATGAGCTCCCTGATGCGCGTGGGCCCCTCCTCGACGAGCGTGCCCACTGCTTTGCGCAAACAGAGCCCGTCGCCTGCCTTGATCGTGTCGTCCAGATGGATCGAGATCTCATCCTCGTCCGAGAGCGCAACGGCCACGCCGCCCTGCGCGTACTCGCTGCTGTTTTCAGACGGCGCATCCTTGGTCACGACCAGCACGTCGCCGTTCCGCGCGAGCTCGATGGCGGCCCGGAGACCGGCAACGCCCCCGCCGATGATGAGGAAATCAGTTGCAATATGTTCTTCGGTGTAAGTCATGGCAATTTCGGATTGCGGATTTCGGATTGCGGAATAAAAAAGAAGGCGGGAGGTTCTTATTCAATCCGCAATCTGCAATCCGAAATCCGAAATGCTATTTTCCCGTTGGAACGAAGGGGGTCTTTCCTTCTATGGCGAGCAGTTTTAAGTCTTCCGGCGCGAAGACCAGCGTGACCCGGCCCCCGTCCTTCTGGACGTCGCCGCCCGCCTTGTGCCAGGCGCCGTCCCAGTTGAAGGTCGTCCGCACCTTCCCTTTTTCTTCGATCATGATCAGCATTTTGATGTATTGGATGTTTAGCGAGAGGGTCTCGAACCGGCTGAACACGGTCGTGAGCGAGGAAGAGAGCGCCTCGCGCTCCGGATAGAGGGGAGCTACCTGCGCCATGAAGCCCGCAAGGTCCTTCTTCTGATAGGCGTTGTCCAGTTCACGCAGCACGGTGAGCATGTTCTTGCTCCTTTCCGCCGCGACTGCCGGCAGCTTTTTTTCGCTGCAGGCTGAAGCGGTGAA
>JANPMZ010000100.1:0-13117 GCA_031427195.1 Nitrospirota bacterium | reverse complement strand
TTCCAGGATCGAGAGTGGTGAATATGAAGGGTTTACACTCAAAACCCTTGAAAAGATCGCGGAAGCAACCGGGACAAGATTGAAAATTGATTTTATAGCCGCATAATCACCGTAACGATATAAAACGCTTCAAGGCAGGGTGCTGAGTTACAGAAAAAACAGGAAGGAACCTATAGGGTCGCGTCTTGTATCTTGCGGTTGGTCGATAGTCGGTAGGTCGGGTCATTTCGTCCTTATCAAACCCCATACGTCGCAAAGCTGAAAGAATTGCGTTGTTACTCATTGGGCGCATGGAAGAGCGGATGATGGGGAATACATATCGATTGCGACCAGTTGCGGCTGCAACGCTTTCAAGACCTCTACGGCCTGAGGTGCCAGCGGTACGATGTGAGCCTGTTTCATTTTACCAGCGGGAATTGACCAGATACCGGCATCAAAATCAAATTCAGACCATTCGGCGTATCGCAATTCCCCAGGCCGTACAAAGAACAGTGAGGCAAACTGTAAGGCGCATTTTACAACGAACGATCCTTGATCCTAAAAAAAGCATTTAACCGCAGAGATCGCAGAGAACGCAGAGGAAAATCAAGACGTTGGATAAAAAAATTGAATCACCCAAATGGCGAGGACTTCTTTAGCGCTATGCCTTTGTTTTTCTTTGCGTTCTTTGCGGTTAAAAAAAGCAACTGCCGTTTTTAGGTTGATAGCCGTCAATGATCAATGTCGGACGTTAGCGGACCATGCAATAAGAAAAGCCCCTTATTTCAAGGGGCTTGTGTACTGCATGGAACTTTGTTGGACTTTAAAATGGTGGAGGCGGCGGGAATTGAACCCGCGTCCGAAAACCTTTAGCCAGGAGCTCATACATGCTTATCCCCTCGTTTTAAGCTCTCGCCTCATCCAGCGCCTTGGGGAAAGCTTTGGATTCGGCCAGCCCGGTTTTTCTTATCTTCCCGCCCCGGACGAAGTCGGGAAAACCAGCCTGGTTTATAACGTCTCTGCGACTGTTCAGGCGCCGGTCGCGAAACGCGCTACCTATTTAGGCGGCGAGTGCCAGTTCGTTGTTATTGGCAGTTGATCTTTACCATGTGTTTAACGAGCCCCATGGTACCTCGGCATGCAACTCCTAACCTCCGTGTCCCCGTCGAAGCCTGTCGCCCCCCTTTCAAAAAGCAATGCGGATTTCGGATTGCGGAATGCGGATTGATCATTCGGCAATTCTCTATACGTCTATAGTACGCTATTCGTCCCTGTTAAGCAACAGGCTTTCCGCGTCTGCGCCGCTCACCCTCACGATCTTGTCGCGCGACGTATGGCCCGAAACGATCTCAACCTGGGATTTGGCGACCGAGAATCGGTCCGCAAGGAACTTGACCAGAGCATCGTTTGCCGCGCCATCCACGGGCGGCGCCGTGAGCCTGATCTTGAGGCTGCCGTTCTCAAGCCGGACGGCCTCGTTCTTCGAAGCGCGCGGCTGGATGCGCACCGAAAGAGTAACGCCGGCCGGGGAGTCCTTATCCTTGGGCCGGCTCTTCTGTGGCCGCATTGCTGCCTTCCTCGTAGTTCACCATCTCCAGGTGCATCTGGACCACTTTCTTCACGTCCTCCAGAAAATGATGCCGCATGCGCTTGAGGTTCTGGATCTCGGCCTCAAGCTTAACCTTCTGTTCGTGTACGCTGCCGATGATCTGCTGACTGCGGATCTCGGCGTCCTTGATAACGAGCGCGGCCTCGCGCCGGGCATTGTCCTTTTGGTCCTCCATGAGCTTCTGGGTCATGACCATGGTGTTCTTGACGGTTTCTTCTTTTTGACGGACCTCGCCCAGCCGGTCGTCGTAGACCTGGCGGAACTCCCGCAGTTCGGTCACTTCGCGCATGAGCGCCTCCATCTCCTCGCGCACCTGGTCGAGGAAGGTCTCGACCTCCGTTCGTTCGTACCCGCGGAAGGTCACATGGAACCGTTTCTGTTGAATGTCGATCGGCGTAATGTTCATGATGAAGCCTCCTGGCTATCTCAAACTATAACCGAACTGCTTGAGGTTCGCAATAAGTGCGTAGTCGAGAAATATGATAATCAGTATGGCGATCAGCGGCGAAAGGTCGACGCCGACCTTGTAGGGCGGCGCAAGCTTTCTGAGCGGACGGAGCACCGGTTCGGTCAACCGTGTCAGGGCCTGCACAATGGGGTTGTAGGGATCGGGGTTCACCCAGGAGACGAGCGCCCGAATGATGATGATCCACTTATAGATGTTAAGCGCTACTTCCAGCACACTGGCGAAGCCAAGTATGATATTGCCCATTTTTTCTCCTTTGGAGTAAGTTACAGGTCAAAGCCTGTGCAATGAGAAAGGTGAATAGTATACCTTCCTCCCTATAAAATACAATTTAAAAAAATTGTGGTGCAGCCATGGCCGAAGGGCGAAGATTATACCACACCCGAAACCAGGGTAACAACAAAAAAAGCCGCCAGGTTTCAACGCTGGACGGCTTTTCAGTGTAACGGACCCATGCCGCTCCTTTTGCCTCTGTGTTAACCGTGTGGCGGGAGCGGTGTTTTCGTCTGCCTTCGCGATACTCCAGACAGCGTCTACCCGCGAACTCTTGTGAGCGTACCGTTGTTGAGCATCTGATGGAACTGTGCAAGGAGTGCCTGTTCTTCCTTATCCAGATAGCCGTCTTCGTGCGCATAGTCCATAATCTGCTGAAATTCGCTGGGCGTAATCTCAAGATCGCTGATGGCGTGGTTGATAAGTTCTTTCAGGCCTGCTGCTGATTTGCTTGGCTTCTCCATCGATGTCCTCCCGGATATTCAGTATGATTGAGTTAGAGAGCTGTAGTTTACCCGTCCCCGGGGCCGCTGTCAACCCCCTACCGGGAGAAAAAAACGGGATCGGGGTGATCGGGAAGATCGGGAAGTAACCATCGATTTTTCACTGCAAGGTTCCCGAAACCGATCAACACCCCGCGGGTTTCCTGAAGTATGTCGCCACGTTCTTGCCGTCCTTGCTAACGTATCTCACCTTGATGTCATCGTCCGCCCTGACCCGTTTCTCTTTCAGCTTGTTCAGGGTAGAAGTGTCTTCCGGTCTGATCGTGATAATCACCTCCTGTCCCTCATAGGTTGTGACAACAACCGTGTTGGATTCAAGGTCTATGCTCTTTACCCTGCCGCTGATCTTTTCTTCTGCTCCTGCTGCGCCGGCCAGGAACGTCAAACACAGCACAACCAGAATGAACGCGATATTCCTTTTCATATTCTATTCCTCCTTTAGTGCGCGAACGCTCCATCTTCGTAAGTCTTCTTTACCCGCTCGTATTGTTTTTTGTTCTTTATCCCGGGCAGGGCAAAATTTCCCTTGAGGCCCCACGCATCCTTAAGTGGTGCGAGCCCCTCTGGTATTGTCCCGCCTTCGCCTTTAAAATCGACGACCCGGAGACCCTTACCATCGGCAATGATCGTGTACTCGCCGTCTTCGACGTCCTTGTACGACCCCCCGGTGAACTTGACCGCAATCCGCTGTGCCGGTGATGCGTGACAGCTTTCGCAGGTCCTCGCCTTTCCCGTTGCATGCGCGACCCGGTCAATATTCAGCCAGGCCATGGCGTTCCGGTCCGTGTCGTCAAGGTCCCGTATGAGCCCGGTCACCGCATACGAGTCGTTCGAAACGTAGCGCCGCTGAATGTCAACGTCAGGTTTGTTCCTGAAAAGGAGCCTGCGCGATATTTTCACTTCCTCCGCCTTGACGTTGCCTGAGAGGTGAGGAACGGCATGCACCGGTATCCATAGGCCTTTGGGGTTTTTTATCAGGAGGGGCGTTGTCGCGCCGGTCAGATAGTCCTGAATCCTCGTAAGCGGATTTTCCTTGCCTCGCGGGCCCACGGCGGACCAGAAGTTAAAGGCATACCCGCCGATCAGGGCGGTGTGACATGCTGCGCAGTCCACGTTCTTGTGCAGCCCGTTCTTCTGTGCCCGGACAACAGTGGCATGGCATTTTCCGCACGCCACGTCCCTTCTCAGATCTCCGTGAAACCCGGTTTCCCTGTTCGGCTCATGGCAGTCCACGCAGGCGATGTTCTTCCGCATATGAACATCCGATAGTTCCTTCAGTATAGCCGCTCCTTCGGGGCTTGCCTGGGTGAACTCCGCCCGGAAATATCCGTCTCCCCGTCGTCTCTCCAACGGCCCGGCGTGGCAGGCGAATGATCTCCCGCCGCCGTAACAGGCAAGGGGCGTCGGTTTCCTTACAAAGGTATGGGATCCATCACCCGGGTCCAGAGCGTTTTTTTTCCGGACATCGAGGTGGCAGTCGAGGCAGCCGACGTGACACTGGTTGCAGGTCCTCTGCGAATTGTATCCGTCCTTTTCAGAGAGAGGCATGGTGGAATGCTCGTTGTAATACTTGATATTCTCACCGGAAAAACGCGCCTGATCCGGCTTCGACGGCACCCCCATCCACAGGCCGCAACTCTGGGGCCCGGTCTTGCCGGTCCATGTCCGGTACTGGCTCTGGGTATGCGCGCCGCTTCCCCCGCCCATAGGGCTCTTCAGGAAACTTTGCACGATCTGAGCGTGGCATTTTCCGCAGGTTTTTTCGGCGATGCCGGGATTGAACGCAAGGGTATCGGGGTTCTTATCATGATAGATGATGGTCTTATAATCAGGATTGTCTTTGAGTACGCCGTCATACAGGCGCTTCGGAAAGAGCTGCGTCGCCCTGGTGTCACCTCTCGGCCCAAGATCCGGCCAATCCTTGACATCCTCCGGCGCCATGCCGCTCCTGGGTATTGCCTCCCAGGTCTTCTGCCGCACTGCCCTGAGCATGAGCAACCCCTCATGCGCATCCTCCCTTACAGCCGAGCCGGCATTGCCCAGATGACAGTCCGGGCACGATGCGGACATATGGGTCTGGGCCTTGACCTCTGCCGGGGACAGGGCGAACTGCGGATAGCCTGAGTCCGTCATTTTCCGGGAATTTCCATGACAGTCGTTGCAGCCTTCTTCAGCAGCATTGGCATTCCCGGCGTTCAGCATAACCATCAGCAGCAGGAACCATGTTGATCTTCTCATCAGTACCACCTTCGAAATGATTCTATTGATAAGCGGATTTATCGCCGATATCGCAGGCAAGGGGCATGATCACTTTTCGCAGCGTGAATATGACCAGCATGGCGGCGATCAGGGCCAGGCCAAAGAACACGCCCCGGTTGGAGAGGATGCCGGCCGATACCAGCAGAAGGTAGATTGGCATGATCATGGCAAGGAGATAGCCCTCGAAGAGCTGGAAGCAGAAAGCCTCTTTGGCGGTCACGAATCCCAGGCAGAGGGAAAGCGGAAGCAGGAGCAGCGCGCTGTACGGTTCGTGCATGAGCGCACCGGACAGGGACCCTTGCCCGATGAAAAGGAGCGCCACAAGACCGCCCAGGCCGAGGTAGTACAGGTTTTTCAGGAATGTTTTAAACTTGCCGACATACAGATGAATGAAGAAGACGCACATACCCACGGAGGCATAAAGGCCGTAGGCAAGGATATCCGCAAGCGGGCTGATGTCTCCGGCGCCGGAATGGGGAGATGCCGCCAGGAAGCAGGCCAGGCCGGAGATGATGCCGGCGGACAGCACGATACCGGCACGGTAGAGCACAACCGTTATTTTATCTTCCCTGGTAAGGGGCTGAAATACCTGTTGAGAACCCATAGTTCATTCCTCCGTTCAGAGTAAGCGTCACCGCATCTCCTTTGCCCCAGCGCGAAGCCCGGATCACTCCTTGTTCGCTTTTTTCCAGAACGTCAGGTCGCCTATCATGAGCCTGATAAGTTCACGGGGTGTCATGTTTGATGTTTCTTTACACCTGCAGGAGTCGTCTTGGCCCATCCTTGCCTGTGGATCTGCGACGTCATGCTCTTTTCCCGTGCCGCCAGGATCAGCGACTTTTTGCTCTTCTGTGATCTTTCCCTTATCCATGGCAGTATCATACTCCTCCTGGCAAGGAGATGTCAAAGATTCTTAGCGCTTCGTTAAAATAGACTTTTTACGGAGCTGTTGACGCGTTAACCGGGGACTGAAAAGAGGATGGCAGTACCCGGGAAGAAAAAAATAGCCGGGCCAATACTGCGGGCCCGGCTGCTGGAGATATTCAAACGTGCTTACATGAAATGATAGATGAGCCCGAAGTCGACTGTTTTCACCGCGCCATCTTTATTACCAGGTGAATCAAAAGAGACTGAAGTTTTTGTCCAGCCCGCATGCACAGAAAGTTCTCTAAAAAGATACAACTCGATACCAAACCCCCACTGGCCGCCATCGCTCTTTCCCGTGGAGGAATTCGAACGTTCGTAGTGCCCGTAGCCAAGAAGGAGGTACGGCTCAAGGCTCATGACCTGGGCGCTATCAAGGCTAGTCAAGGGGAAATTCAGCTTGATATCCGCGGCAAGACCGGTGAGGTCCGCTGACGAACCTCCTGTTATGTCGTGCTTGGTCCTGCTATAGTTTGCCTCGATCGCAACATATCTGTTAAGTCCCATGCCCGCGCGCAGCCCCCAACCGGTTCCTGAAGCGGCGCCAGTGCCGGCATCTCCTGAAATTGTATTGGTCGGCACGAACGCTCCGATGTAAAATCCTTCCTTCGCCATAACCGGTGAAACCATGAGTACCAGAACAGCAGCTGTCAGTAATAAGGACCTTTTCATATCAATTTCTCCTTTCAAGGGTAAGCAGCAATATATTTTGCCAATAATAGCAAAAGTGTCTCCGCTTTTTATTCAGCCCGCACCAGATCCTCGAACCTGATATCCACCCCGAATACGCCGACGATGTTGCTTTCGTCGTCAGCGATGGGCGCCGAGACCGTGATGCAAAGCGCGCCCGTGATTTTGGATGTATAAAAATCCGAGACAAAGCTCTTGCCGTCCTTCATGGGGTTAATGAACCAGGGCCGATCCGAGAAATTGTCCCCGAGCCCGGCGGTTTCGAACTTTGCCTTATTCTCAATATCGGTTATGTTCTTGGTGATTTTTCTTCCCTCCGCGTTCACTACATAGGCGAACTGGATATAGGGGTCTTCCCGCTGGAGCTTTTCCATCACCGGTTCCTGTTTCACCGGGTCCATGGCCCTGATCTCCGGCCTCTCCACGAACTCTTCCACGATGTGGCGTGCGACCTCCGAAGCTTTTTTCTTCAGCCGGTCAAGGTCGGAGATAAAGTATTCCGGGAGATACTTTTTGGCGCGCTCCAGCAGTTCATCGTGTGAAATGCTGGTGGTCCTGCCCTGCTCATACTGCGCCATGACCCACTTATGCATCTTGGCAAGGCCGGGGTGGCGCTTGTCGATCTTCTTGTCCGCATCCAAATGAAGGTGGCCGTTCACCCAGTGGGCGATGCCCGCGATCCCCGATTTGTCCGTGATGATCACGCCCATGGGACGCTTCAGGATCTTCGTGGTGTCGAAAATGTTGTAGATCTCCTCGTTCTTCATCATGCCGTCGGCGTGAATGCCCGCGCTCGTCGAGTTGAACTCAGAGCCCACAAAGGGATAGTTCGTGGGGATCAGGAAGTTCATTTCCCTGCGAAAGTACTCGGCCATCTCGGTGATCGCCGTGGTGTCGATGCCGTCACTGTCCCCGGTCAGGCTGATATAGTCGATCAGCATCGCCTCGACCGGCGTGTTGCCCGTGCGCTCGCCGAAGCCGAGGAGCGCGCCGTTCACGGCGGCGCAGCCGTACATCCATGCCGCCACGCCGTTCACCAGGCCTTTGTGGAAATCGTTGTGGCCGTGCCACTCAAGCTGCTCAGACGGCACGCCGCCGTCGTGGATCAGCGCATAGAATATTTCCGGGACCCCGCGCGGCAAGGCCGTTCCGGGGAAAGGGAAACCGTAGCCCATGGTGTCGCAGGCACGGATCTTGATCGGGACCTTCGACTCCTGAGCAAGCTTCATCAGGTCCTGCACAAAGGGTATGACGAAACCGTAAAAATCAGCGCGCGTGATGTCTTCGAGATGACAGCGCGGCGTGATGCCCTGCTCCAGCGCCGTGACGACGATGTCGTGATATTGCTTGAGCGCATCTTTGCGGGACAGGTTGAGCTTCAGGAAGATGTGGTAATCCGAGCATGACGTGAGGATGCCCGTCTCCTTGAGCCCCACTTCCTTGACGAGCTTGAAGTCGTTCTTGTTCGCCCGTATCCAGCCGGTGATCTCGGGAAACCGGTAGCCGCGTTCCCTGCAGAGGCGGACGGCCTCGCGGTCCTTCTCGGAATAAAGGAAGAACTCAGTCTGGCGGATCACACCCTTCGGCCCGCTCATGCGGTGCATGAAGTCGAAGATGTCCACGATCTGTTTCGGCGTATAGGGCGGCCGCGACTGCTGGCCGTCGCGGAACGTCGTGTCCGTGATCCAGATGTCCTTCGGAATATTGGTCTGGATCATCCGGTCCTCGAACACCACCCGGGGCACGCTCGAATAAGGGAACATGTCGCGGTAGAGCACCGGTTCTTTCACATCCCTGAGCTCTACGGGTACTTGCGATGATTGCTTTTTAATGGTCAAGGGGTCCTCCAGCGGATATACGTTCAACGTTCAAAGTTCGTGGTTCGGAGTTTGGAGTACAGAACGCAAAAGTGACTATGCGCCTTTGATCGCTTTAATGGCCGCTGCATAATCCTTCGCCCCGTATACGGCCGAGCCGGCCACCAGAATATCGGCCCCGGCTGCGGCGATCTCCGCGGCATTGGATGGTTTAACGCCGCCGTCCACTTCGATCTCGATGTGCAGACCCGCCTCGTCGATCCGCTTCCTGAGTTGGCGTATCTTCTCCATGACCGACGGGATGAAAGACTGACCGCCGAAGCCGGGATTTACCGACATGATCACGACCATATCAAGGTCGGGAAGGATATGATCGAGGACCGAGAGCGGTGTCGCGGGATTGAGCGCTACGGCGGCCTTTACGTTGTGTTCTTTGATCGCCTGGATGAGCCGGTGAAGATGAAACGCGGTTTCGGCATGCACGGCGAGATAATCGGCGCCGGCCTTCGCAAAATCGGCGATGTACAGCTCCGGGTTCGTGATCATGAGATGCACGTCGAGCGGCAGTTTCGTGGACCGGCGTACCGCTTCGACGATCAGGGGGCCGATGGTGATGTTCGGCACGAAGTGCCCGTCCATGACGTCCACATGGATGATGTCGGCCCCTGCCGCTTCCACGGCCCTGATCTCGTCTCCCAGGCGGGAGAAATCGGCAGAGAGGATCGATGGCGCTACTTTGATCGTTCGTGTCATGGACAATAACCTTTCAACGTGTCATCACGACGAGCGTGATGAGAATAGGGTGCTGCATCGTTTTTCCGAGGGCGACGGAACACAGCGGGCCGGCCTACCGTGTTGCGACGAGCTCCACCATTCCGTCCGGCGCTATCGGGTAGCCCGCGGCAGGTCGCTGGCTCAACACCATGCGCCCCGTTGCCGTTGATCCTTTTTCTACTGCTGCACGGTAGGACAGGCGGTGCTGGAGCCCCATGCGTTCAATGATCCGCACTGCTTCCTCGGCCCGCTTGCCGACGAGCTGCGGCGTTGCCAGGGTGGATTGTTTTTTCCCCGAACTCACCAGCAGGCTGATCGTACCGCTTTTTTCGAGCGGCGTGCCGGGCTGCGGCGCCTGGGCGATCACCAGGTCCCGCTCCACCGTGTCCGAGGAAACCTTTGCAACACTGCCCGGGAGAAATCCCGCCAACCTGATCAGGATATCCGCTTTGCGATAGAGCTCGCCGATGAACCGGGGCGTCAACAGGTTGCTGGGCCCCTCGCTTACGACTACCCTGACCCACCGCCCCTTTTTTATTCCGCTGCCGGCGGGCGGTGTTTGCGAGATCACCGTGTTCATGGGGATGAGCTGGTCCGGTACGCGCCGCTCTATCTTGAGCTGGAGCCCCTGCAGGTTCAGCGTATCGATCACGGTCACGATATCCTGGCCCGTGAGCTCAGGCACCCGCACCTCCTCCTGCCGGAGCAGGAATGAGACAACGGCGAATGCGCTGACGATGCCGATGCCGAGGAGTGCGAGAAATATGCCGAAGCCTTTCAATAAACGCGTCATGGATTAAGCCCGTATTTTACCAGAGTAATCATAAGTTGCAAGAGCAATTAAAGAGGATCCTATTCAGGTGGATAGACCAAAGGCCGAAGGAAAAAATAACACCGGTGTTCAATCACCTTCAGTCTTCAGCCTAACAACCGTCTACCTGTTTTTTACCAACCGTACGCCGAAAAACCCGTCCATGGCCGACGCGTTCGGAACGGTCCGGAAGAAACCGCGGCTGTCCACGAGCGCTGCCGCGGCCTGCGGCAGCAGGGGACGGGGATCGTCGATACGAAACGAGCTTCCCGGCCCGCCGAGGAACCAGTCGATCACGTCGTCGTTCTCGGCGGGCTCCGTGGTGCAGGTGGCATAGACCAGCGTGCCGCCAGGTTTCAGCAGAGCGGAGCAGTTCTGCAGAATCCGCCGTTGGAGCGAACCGTGTTCGTCCACGGTCTGCTCGGTCTTATTCCATCTGCCGTCGGGGTGCCGCCGCAGGACGCCGAGGCCGGAGCAGGGCGCGTCGATCAGGATGCGGTCGTAGCTGCCTTCGTGATAGGATGTCGCGTCCCCCTGGACCGGTGCGATGCTCGTTATGCCGAGCCTTCTGCTGTTCTCGCGGATCTTCACCATGCGCGAAGCATCCAGTTCAAGCGCCACAACGGCCCCCTGGTCCTGCATAAGTTCCGCCAGGTGCGTGGTCTTGCCGCCGGGCGCTGCACAGGCATCAAGGACCGTCTCGCCGGGCTGCGGCGAAAGCAACAGGCTGATGAGCTGGGCTGCCTGGTCCTGCACCACGAACCAGCCGTCCCGGTAGGTCTTCAGCGCGCGCAGCCACTGCGGTGTTGCCAGGATGTTGAGTCCCGCAGGAGCATGGTCCGTTTCAGCGACCGTTACTCCCTCGGCTTCCAGCGCGGTCCGGAGCGCCTGCCGCGTTGTTCTCTGCGTATTGGCCCTGATGGTGAGCGGCGCCGGCTGGTTGTTCGCCAGCAGCAGCTTCTCGGTCTCTTCGGCTCCGTAGCGCGCTACCCAGCGCCTGACCAGCCAGAGCGGATGGGAGAACCGGATCGCCAGCCTCACAACCGGATCAGCGTGGTCCGGTTGTCCGATCGTGCCGCGCTTCCGGTCCAGCCCCCGCAGCAGTCCGTTCACATACCCGTGTTTATTGCCATGCGCCTTGGCCATTTCCACCGCGGTGTTCACCGCAGCGCTCACGGGCACCCGGTCGAGGAACAGCATCTGGTAAGCTGCAAGCCGCAGAATATTCCGGGTCCAGGCATCGGTCGTGTCCACGGGTTTCGCCGAGAACCGGTTCAGCGTCCAGTCAAGGAGGGACCGGTTCCGGAGCGTTCCATACACGAGCTCCAGAAGGAATGCGCTGTCGCGCGCATCGAGCCGCTGCCGGGCAAGGGCAAGGGGCGCATCAACAAAAATGCCCTCTTCCGCGCGGCAGAGGATCGTGACCGCGGTCTCTCGCGGGATGTCCTTAAGCAACGGGGGTCTCGCATTTTCCGCCGGCGAGAAACTCGAGCGCCTCGGCAACTTTGGCGATGTCAACGCTCGTATTGAAGCAGGGGCCGAAGGGGCGGTCGTTCAGAATGCCGATCACCGGCAGAGGGTAGGCGTCCTGGATGCCGCTCGTGAGGTCCCGCTCACAGGCCACGGCAATGATCGCTTCGGGTTTGGCCTCTGCAACGCGGCGGCGCGCCAGCGTCCCTCCCGTGGCAACGGAAAGGTGGACATCATATTTCTGCGCCAGCTCCACCAGGTCCTTGATCTTGCACTTGCCGCAGGCCTTGCATTTCGAGGCGTCGCTCGTCACCTTGATATCGCAGTCGCTGAACTGGAGGCAGTGCGGCATGAGCAGCAGGAGGCGCTTCGGCTTGACGTCGGCGCAGCGGGCGCGGACGAGCAGATTGTTCACCTCAACGAAGGACTGCTGGACCTTCATCTTGGAGATGCCCAGGAGTTTGCCCACGAGGATCATGATCGGGAAGAGCACCTCGATCACGATGCCCCGGAGCCGCGCGGCGAAAAAGACCTCCCGGCCCCTGACGAGCGTCGCAATGAGCAGGCCCACCCCCAGCAGCAGGAGGCCGAGCACGGAGCCCATGGTCCAGCAGACGATCGTCGGCGCCAGGGGATGGATGTTCTTGAGCCCAATATAGGGGATCAGGTACAGCCCCACGGTGATCGCGGTGATCAGGAGGACCGTAAAAACAATGAGGCCGATGAAGGTGCGTTTTTTAGGTTCGGACATGGTTGACTCAAATTCAGAAGGTAAGAAGTTAGGATGTTCTCTTTCTGCGTACCTTCTTTCCCTCTTTCGTTCCTACCTTCGGTCTTTCATTGCATTCACGAAGCTCTCACCGAGCGTCGAATGTTTTCCCAACCGCACCCCGGTGCCCGCGCAGGAACTCAGCGGCCGACATGGGTTTTTTGCCTTCCGGCTGAATGGTCAGGAGCTGCAGCAGGCCGTTGCCGGTGCCTGCGAACAGGGTGCTCCTGTCCTCCCGCAGCCTGCCCGGCTCCGCACTTCCATCCGCGACCGCGGTCTCGATGAGCTTGATGATCTTGTTGTCCAGAACCGTGTATGCTCCGGGCCAGGGGTTCATGCCGCGAACCCGGTCGTGGAGCTCCTGCGCTCCCCGTTCCCAGTCGATGCGGCCGTCTTCTTTTTTGAGCAGCGGGGCCAGGGTCGCCTGGGAGTTGTCCTGCGTCGTGGATGTGAGCATCCCTGAGGCGATCAGCGGCAGCGCCGTAGTTATCAGTCTCGCGCCCTGCAGGGACAGCTTTTCCGTCAGCGTCCCCGCCGTATCTTTCGAATCGATGGGGATGCGTTCCTGCAGCAGGATCGACCCGGTGTCCATGCCTTCGTCCATCTGCATGATGGTGTTGCCGGTCTCGGTCTCACCCCGGACAATGGCCCAGGTGATGGGCGCTGCGCCGCGGTAGCGAGGCAGCAGGGAGGCATGGATGTTGATACACCCGTACTTCGGCAGCGTCAGAATCTCCGCAGGCAGGATCTGGCCATAGGCGGCAACGACGATC
>JANPMZ010000099.1:0-1698 GCA_031427195.1 Nitrospirota bacterium | reverse complement strand
ATCGTCGGTCACGATCGCCTCGGAGTGCTGGGAGCCATGCAGCGCGATATGCTCCATGGCGTCATCCATGCTGTCCACGATCTTCACGTTCAGGACCAGGTCGTTATATTCCGTGTCCCAGTCCTTGTCCGTGGCCGCTTTCACCGCGGGCACGAAGGTCTTCGTTCTGGTACATCCCCGGACCTCTACTCCCGCCTTCATAAAGCGGTCGAGCATGGCTGGGAGGAACGATGCGCTGAGGTCCTTGTGCACCAACATGGTCTCCATGGCATTGCACGTTCCCGGCCGCTGGACCTTGGCGTTCAAGCAGATTTCGCCGGCCATGGCCGCATCGGCCCTGCAATCCACATACACGTGGCACACACCCTTGTCGTGCTTGATGACCGGGATCGTCGAGTTCTCCGATACCATGCGGATCAGCCCCTCGCCGCCGCGCGGGATGATGAGGTCCACAACCCCGTTCAGTTTGAGCAGCTCCATGACACAGGCGCGGTCAGGGTTCTCGATGAACGATACCGCGCCTTCAGGGATGCCGGCCTCGGCGCCGGACCGTGACAGGATGTTCGCTATCGCCGTATTGGAATGGACGGCTTCAGACCCGCCCCGGAGCAGCACGCCGTTGCCGGATTTGAGGCACAGCGCAGCGGAATCAGCGGTCACGTTCGGCCGCGATTCGTAAATGATCCCGATGAGGCCGATGGGGACACGCATCTTGCCGATCTGCATCCCATTGGGCCTCCGCCACATTCTGGTCACTTCGCCTACCGGGTCGGGAAGCGCCGCGACCTCGCGCAGTCCGTCAGCCATGGCCTTGATCCTGTCCGGATCCAGGGTCAAACGGTCGATCATGGCCTTGGAAAGGCCCTTTTGCTCGGCAGCGACCAGGTCTTTCTTATTTTCAATAATGAGCATCCCGGCTTCCTTCTCAAGCCCGGCCGCCATTTTAAAGAGCGCGTTGTTTTTTATCTCTGTGGAGCAGTTCGCCAGTGCCCGCGATGCGGCTTTGGCCTTTTTTGCCTTATCTGAAACGTATTGTTTGATGTCCAATGATTCCTCCCTTACAATATCACCAGGTCATCCCGGTGGATCACTTCATCGTAATCCTTATGCCCCAGGACAGGCGCGATCTGCGAGGTTTTCAGGCCCCGGATCCTGTCGAGATCTAATGACGAATATTTCGTCAGCCCCCGGGCGAACACCGCGCCCCTGAGGTCCAGGCAGTTCACACAGTCGCCCACCTTGAACACTCCCTCAACACTGACCACACCGCCCGGCAGCAGGCTTTTCCCTTTGTTCACCAGGGCCTCGCGCGCCCCGTCGTCCACCACGATGCCGCCCTTCGAAGCCGCCGTGTAGGCGATCCAGTGCTTGCGGCTGTCCATTTTCTCAAGCCGGGGAAGGAACAGGGTCCCCGTTTCCCTGCCGTCGAACAACGCAGCAAGCAGGCCGGTCTTTTTACCATTCAGGATGACCATCGGCACGCCATAGGCGCCAACCTTTTTCGCGGCCATGAGCTTGGAACGCATCCCGCCCGTACCGACTCCGGACAAGGCGTCTCCCGCGCCCCGTTCCATTTCCGCGGTTATTTTTTCTACCACGGGAATGAACCGGGCATCCGGGTGGAGCCTTGGATCGGCAGTATAGAGCCCGTCGATATCCGAGAGTATCACGAGGAGGTCCGCATCAATAAGCTGCACG
>JANPMZ010000098.1:0-1804 GCA_031427195.1 Nitrospirota bacterium | reverse complement strand
GCCCGGACCTCGCGCTCCTGCGTTTCGTTCGAGCCTGTGTCGGCGCAGACCTGAATCAACTCCGCTTTGCCTCCGGGATACCTGGCATGAAAATCCACCTCATACCCTGCTGCTGTCCGAACGTAGCCGATCTCCGCCTTGCGCCGTTCAAGTTCATGCAGCACGACCGTTTCCAGGGCGTGCCCGGCATTCGTACGGCCTGAGCGGTCGAAAGCGCTGATAAGCCCGGCATCCACCGGGTAGACCTTTCGGGGGTTGGAGTTGCGACGCCGCTCGGAATCCGTTGCCAGCGTTACGGCGCTTACGAGAAAAGCGTCTTGGAGATGCCCCATCATGGCGTGGAGCGCGTCCTTGGCAATGCCGAGGCCCTGCGCCTTCAGGTCCAGATGCAGCCGGTGCACGCTCAGGCTCCCGGCGGGATTTCGCAGGCAATGCCTCGTCAGCCAGCGGAGCGCTGCTATCTGGGTAACGCCGTGCCGCTCCACGATGTCCCGAAACAGCACGGTATCCACGTACCCCTGCAGAAGATCAACCCGCAGTTCGCGCGAGAGTCCCTGCGCCTCCGGAAAGCCGCCGGTCACAAGATATTCCCGGAATTCCTTCTCGATCAGGGACCGATCTCCGGCCGTGAGTTCGCGGATGCGCCGAGTCGGCTCCGTGCCGCGATGTCTCAAAAACTCTCTGAAGCTGAAGGGACGGATCACCGTCTCTATGCCGCGGCCGCGCAGCGAGGTATGCACCTCCCGGCTCAGCATCTTTGCCGACGAGCCCGACACCACGAACTCTACCCGCTCCGTATCCATGACCCTGCGGATGAACCGCTCCCAGCCGCTCACAAGCTGCACCTCGTCAAGCAGCCAGCGGACGGATTTCTTTCCGCGAAATTCGGGAAAGCGCCGGTAATATTCCTCCAGCAACAGGCTAAGCTGCTCCGATGACAGGTCGGCCAGACGGTCGTCATCAAAGCTCAAATAGACAACCCGCTCGGGCGGCAAGGTGCGACGCCACTCCTCCTGTAACTGACGCAGGAAGGTTGTCTTCCCTGAGCGCCTCATGCCGATTACCGCATGGACCTTGCCGGGGACGGCCGGCAGCGCCGCGTCCCGCCGCGTTGCCTGAGACTTCGGTATCGCCAAAATCGCTGCATTCAGCTTTTCATTCAGAACAGGATGGAGTGCCATAGTGATTTATAGCATAGCGTTAAGGTGTCCTTTTGTCAAGGACTGCTTAAGACATATCGGACTTTTTCCGGAAGCCACTTCTCCAGCAGAGCAAAGGCAATATTTTAAATAGTATTGTCCTTTCCCCGCCGATGAGCTTGTGTACGAGTTGGATGAAACCGATGATCTGGCCATAGGAATATTGACGTTCGACCAGGAAGGAACAGGCACTGACGCTGTGCAGGATACCGCGAAAGAACAGGACGAATATGGCGTGATGTTACCGATGGGGACGTGAAGGGACCAGCTTAAGCGCCCACCCTTGCCCCACGGTTATGGCCCCCTGGGGGCAGAATTCCTGGCAGCAAAAACAACGAATGCAATTACGATAGTTTATCTCGAACCGCGCAGCAGCGCTGTCGATCGCTCCCTGCGGACAATGCTCCTGGCAGATGCCGCAGCGAATACACCGCGCGTGGTCGATCACCGGCCGCGTGGTGAGCGCATCCTTGAGGAACCCGCGGGCCCACTCAGGCACCCTCCACTCGAGATGCTCCTGCGGTGGAAGCCTGAATCCTCTGACCATGACGCTCTCGAGCGCTGCTCCGAGAATGTGGATACGGTCCAGCCGCGTCTCGCCAATG
>JANPMZ010000097.1:0-3146 GCA_031427195.1 Nitrospirota bacterium | reverse complement strand
CGAATTTAACAAAAAAGTCAGGTTTCAGAATTGGGGTTCAGATTTTCATGGTGGTGCTGGTTGCGGGTATGTTCTTTGTGGCATGCGGCGAGGATGATCCCTTTATTAGTGGCTGCAACAGCGGTTATACTTATTGCAGCGGCTCGGGTAAGTGCTGTCCGGATGGATACCCCTATCATTGTAATTCCGGAAGTGCATCAGGTAGTTGCTACAGTTCGACTCCGACTAACCCTCCCTGCACGACGTACGATTATTGCAGCGGGTAGAGTCCTCTTAATTTGCGTATCGAGTGGGTTCTGAGACTGCGCGCAAAGGTGTGATGGAAAAATATACAACGCCGGGCGGGATTCCGTCCGGCGTATTTTGTTCTATTCGAGTTGAGCAGGGAGCGTATCCATGAAAACATCTGAGACAGATCGTCAGGAATTATTTTCAAGGAAATTCCTTATTGTGCTGCTGGCTGTCAGTATCCTTACCAATGTCATCCTGCTCGTCCGGCTCAAGTATCCCAATGCCTTGAACACCATCCAGGTTGCGCTCTTGCCTGCACCCAAGGTCCTACCAACAGACCATGTCCGTGGTAATACCAATGCAAAGTTCACCATCATAGAATATTCGGACTTTCAATGCTCTTATTGCTCAAAGATGCATGAGGCCATGAAGAGCATTATAAAAGAAACGGACACCCGGTGGGTGTTCCGCCATTTCCCGCTCCCCGTACACCCGCTTGCATCAAAAGCAGCGGAGGCTTCCGAGTGCGCAGGGGATCAGGGGAAGTTCTGGGAATACAGCGATGCCTTGTTCGCGCTCAACAATCCGATGACCGAGGGCACGTTCTTGAAAGTTGCACAGGACCTGGGGCTTGACTGGATGTCTTTCTCGGTGTGCGCGAGTTCGGGAAAGTACGCCAAAGCGGTGGCCGCACAGCATGAGGCGGGGGTGAAGAATAAGATCACCGGCACGCCGACGTTCTATCTGAACGGCAAGCGCTTTGACGGATTTGTGCCGCTTGAAGACCTCAGGAAGATGATGGGTGTGAAGGCAGGGAAGTAGCGGCGCGGAATGTTGCTCCCTATTGCTGTACTGATGATATATTCGTAAAAAGTCATTATCCACCGCCGAGACGCGGAGGCGCGGAGGAAGGCACTTTGGAAAGAATAAGATTTCTCTGCGTCTCAGCGTCTCGGCGGTTAAACCCGATTAATTTTCGAGAAGAAAGATCATTCCAACTCCTGCACCAGCCGGTACAGTTCCGGGTAATCCTTTTTAGCCGCTAATGATTCCTCCTTCAGCAGTCTGACCGCCTCTGGAATGTGCTTCAGAAAATACTTCTTCCCCTTGACCCTGGACAGGAAACCATAAGCGCCTAATGCCTGCATGTGGCGCTGGAGGCGGCAGGGGAGAAGGCTTTCCAGGAACAACGCTTCATTGAATCCCGCGGCATGATGTTTCATCTCGTCCACGTAATAATCGACCAATCGTTGACGCAGAGTGTCGTCTAACCGGTAATAGGGGTCCCAGAGGATGGAAGCGACATCGTACGCGGCAGGCGCCATCCTGGCTCCCTGAAAATCGATGACGCGCGGGACGTCGTTCGGGGTGACCATGATGTTCTGGCACTGGAAATCGCGGTGAATAACGCTTTTGGGATAGGCATCGACTTTTTGCGCGAGTTGGTGGAACTCCTGCTCAAGCGATTGCTGGTCGCCTGGCGACAGGTTCTTCAGGCTTATAACGAATTGTTCGAGAAAATAGCCCGTTTCCCACCGGAGATAATCATAATCAAAGATCCGTGCCTGGAGCAAGGGGCATTCATGGATATGTCCTGTTACGCTGCCATGCAGCGTCACCAGGATGTCGAGCACGCTCTGGTAGAGGTCTTCCCTCTGGCGGCTGCTGTGCGGAAGCTTCATGCAGGAGAAGAGGCTCGCATCGCCAAGATCCTCGAAAAGCGCGCTCTTGTGCGCGTCATCCACGGCCAAAAGGTCGGGCACCGGCACCCGGTGGGCTGAAAAGAAGCGGGTATATACCAGATGGCGCTCGAAGTCGGCATCATCGGGCCTGCATTCCATGAGCACCGCGGTCCTGCTGCCGTTGCGAACGCGGAAGTAGCGGCGGTCGGAGCCGCCCAGGCCGATCAGGAGGGCGTCGGCTTCGATGAGGTCCTCGCCGGGACCGTCGGTTACGCCGAAATAGTGGGTGTACAGCGGGTCTGAGAGAGAGATTTTTTTCTGCGCTGCTGCGTGGGCTGACGGCTGCATCACGGTCTCAGTAAGGTCAATGGCATAATCGGGCCCGATGATGCGGTTCGCATGGCGTCCGGTCACCTGCGCGCCCGGCAGCACGATGCAGTTCCTGAGTCGGGCGTTGTCATGGACTGTGCCGCCAGATTCTATGGCAACATATCCGTCGATCTCAATCCTGCCGCAGTGCGCCTTGGAAGAGCAAAAAACGGTCTCGCCCTTTTCCCGCAGCGTATCAAGCACGGCGACCGCATAGGTTGCCGGCGTGCCGATGTCGTTCCAGTAGGAGCCGGTGAAATCAAGGGACTGGACCTTGTGACCGGCCTTTGCCGCAGCGAGCCACGCGACCGTGGCGTGCGACACTCCTTCGGGAAGGAATGCGAGGATGTCGGGTGAGTAGAGAGCGATGCCGGTGTAGGCGACTTTTGTAGCAACTCTGCCCGGATCAGGCCGCGAAGCGCCGGGGTTCTCCACGTCAATGACCCGGTTGTTCTCATCAACTACCACGTTGCTCAGCGTCGGATGTTTGTGCGTCACGAGCGTGGCGATATTCCCGTTCTTCAGATGGGTCTCGATCAAACGGGTGATGTCAAAATCCAGCAGGATGTCAGAGTTGTGGACCAGAAAGAGGCCTTGCCCAAGCAGCGAGGAAGCGTTCTTGAGCGCACCGCCCGTGCCGAGGATGGGGTCTTCGGGAAAGAACCGGATCCGACCGGCATAGAGAGATCGTTCCGCCCAGTCGCGCAGCATCTCCGGTTTATAGTGGAGATTGATGCCGATGGGCCCGGAGCAGACAGGGGTGAGCCGATCGAGGATTATCTCGATCAGCGGTTTCCCCAGCACCGGGAGCAGCGGTTTGGGTATATGGTTCGTGATCGGCCTGAGGCGCTCGCCGAGGCCGGC
>JANPMZ010000096.1:0-12838 GCA_031427195.1 Nitrospirota bacterium | reverse complement strand
AGCTCCGCGGCGTTGTCGTGTATCCGCTTGTCCGCCTCAGCCGCGTCCTTGATGTATTCGATGTTCAGGCCGAGCTTGTGGGTCTCCATCCCGATCCCGAGCAGTTTGTCGATGATCAGATGGTGCAGGATCGAGACGTCCAGTTTCCGGTACGCGGACGATTTGGCCGGAAGCAGGGCATCCATGTCAGCTTCATTCCGCAGGGTCAGCAGGTAGTAGCTGTGCTCGCCTTTGACCCGCATGCCGAACACATGCGCATGGTCGGCGCGGTGCGCCATGGTGTCCAGGATTGTTCGCAGGTCCTTGGTCTCCGACCGTTTGTCGAAATCGATGCGCTCGATATTGAAATACTGGTCCAGGTCATCCTCGAAGCGTTGGGGATGAAAATCGGCCAGGTTGAACAGTGCGCGGTGGGCCGGGAGCACCGTAAGCCCCGGATCTTCCAAACGGGCCAGGAACATGGCCGTATAATTGAAACCTTCCTCACCGGTGAAGGAGCCCGCGGCTTTGCGTTGCTCATTCCGGTAGTTGAGCGCCGTGTCATAGCGGTGATGGCCGTCGGCAATGAAGATCGGCTGGTGAGCCAGCTCGCGGACAATGAACTCGATATCCCGTGCATCGGTCCGGGACCAGATACGGTGGGTCACCCCGTCGTCGCTTTTCACTTCCCTGTCCGGCTTTCCTGTTGTCCGGGCGAGGACGTCTGCCACCTTTGCCTGGGGGTCCGAAAAGAGCGAGAATATCTGGCTGAAGCTTGTTTTACATGCTCGAAGAAGATTGAGCCGGTCCGTTTTGGGTCCTGAGAGCGTCGTTTCATGGGGCTTGATAATGCCTGAGTCGTAATCTTCGAGCCTGACCAGACAGATAAGGCCCCGGAGTTTCCTGGAGGCTCCTCTTGCTTTGTACTCCATTTCGTATATATAGAAAGCAGGAACCTGCTCCTGTTTTACGATAGTGCCGCGGATCCAGTCCTCCAGAACTGCGGCCGCACGGGTATACCGGTTGTCTTCCTCGGTATCCCCTGGGCTTGCCAGCCCGTATTCGAGCCGAACTACGTTGTTTGGGCTTTTCCGATACAGCTCCTGTTGGCCTGCCGGCGATATGATGTCGTAGGGAGGACAGGCAAGATCGCTTATTTTGCCAGCTTTTTCAGTATTATAGATCATGCCCCGGAAAGGGGTTATGGTTGCCATCGATCAGTCTCGTGTTCGGGCTCAACAGCTGATTAAGTGCTTCAAAAGACTTCCTTTATATCACAGCGCCTGATTTATTGTCAATACATTTTGCGCAACCGGAGGTTGACAATTTTATGCTAGTGTGCGATTATCCCTGCGCACATGAGAATTATTCGCGGCATAAAAAGCTTGTCTGAACAGCTTCCGAACCCGGTTTTAACCCTCGGGAACTTTGACGGAGTGCACCGGGGACACCAGGCGATATTCGAAAAAGTGATCGAGCGCGCCCGGGCTATCGGAGGGACCAGCGTGGCTTTTACCTTTGAACCGCATCCGCTCAAGGTGCTGGCTCCTGAACGTTCCCCCCGCATGCTGAATACGTTTCACGGAAAAATGCGGCTCCTTGAGAAGGCCGGCCTCGACGTGGTCATCTGCGCAAAATTCACCCGGACCTTTGCCGACCAGAACCCTGAGGATTTTGCACGGGAAGTGCTGCACAAGACCATCGGCGTCAAAGAGGTGTACGTAGGGTACGACTATGCTTTCGGCAAAGGCCGCGAAGGGAGCATCGAGTCTCTCAAGCGAATGGGGAAGACCTACGGATTCGAAGTGGGGGTTATAGAACCGGTCCGTATTGACACTATCGTTGTCAGCAGTTCGGTCCTTCGTGACCTGATCTCGAGCGGCAGGATCGAGGAAGCGTCAAAGCTGCTCGGCCGTCCCTATACGATCGAAGGAGAGGTCGTGCATGGCGCCCATCGGGGCCATACGATCGGGTTCCCGACAGCCAACTTGCATACTGCCAATGAGGTCCTGCCCGCTTTTGGGGTCTATGCCGTCCATGCCGAGGTCGGGGGTCGCCGCTTTCAGGGTGTGGCCTCGATCGGCATCCGACCGACCTTTGATGCCGGCCCGGTCTCTATCGAGGTCTATTTGTTCGCGTTCGAAGGCGACCTCTACGGCCGGCAGATGGAGGTTTCGTTCGTGAAACGCCTGCGCGGTGAAAAAAAATTCCCCGATGTTGATTCCCTTGTGCGCCAGATCCGCAAGGACGTCGACGAAGCCATGCAGATCCTGGCGCAGTAATCCCCGCCGGAGGGTCAGATCACGCCGGTCTTTCTTGCATTGTTCAAGGCTTCTCCCCGGTCCTTTGCATGAAGCTTTTCATAGATCCTCTTGATGTGCGAATGTACCGTATGTGCGCTGATGGACAGCTCTACGGCGATCTCCTTATAGGTCATGCCGTGCTCCACGCATTTGATGATCGCCTTTTCCCGCCGGCTTAAAATGAATTGTTCGCCGAGATCCTCATCCTGGAACTCACGGATGACCCTCCGTGCGATCTTGGGGCTCATGGGGGAACCGCCCTTATAAAGCTCAAAGAGTGCCTCAATGATCTCACGGGGGCTGCTTCCCTTCAAGAGGTAGCCGGAGGCGCCCGCTTTGATGGCCGAAAAAACATTTTCCCGGTCATCGAAGATCGTATGTGCCATGAACTCGATGGCCGGCATGCTTTTTTTGAGTGTTTTGATGAGTTCGATTCCCGACATGCCGGGGAGGCCGAGATCGCATAGGACCACTTCCGGCGCTGCTTTTTTAATGCCTCGCAGCGCCTCCTCCGCCGAGGGATATGCCCCGGTAACGGTAATGCCGGGCTCCCTGCCGAGCAGCAGCTTCAGATTCTCGCGCTGCATGGGGTCGTCTTCGATGATGGCCAGTCTCATAGGAGGTATCCTTCTGTGCGTCGGGGATAGCAGCTCATGGTGTATTCCTGAACGGGTCCCGCAAGGGCAGGGGGAGCTCCAGGGTGACGCAGGTCCCGCGCTGCGCGGTCAGCGCGACCTCGCCGCCGAGATCCCTGGCCCGTGCCCGCATGTTGGTCAGGCCGCGTCCGCCAACCCTGCCCGCGTCGGCGCCCGCGCCTACGCCGTCATCCTGAATGGCCAGTCTCAACCCGCTTCTGTTGATGGAGAACTCAGCTTTTACCGTTTTCGCCTGAGCATGCTTGATAATGTTCGTGAGCGCTTCCCGGTAGATTTTGAAAAGGTTTAAACAAAGCAGGCTTCCCGGCTGGTCGTCGGTATCGTCGATAGAGGACGTCAGGTCAAAGGACATCCCGTGGGGCCCGATCATGGCATGGCCCTGGTCCCTGAGCTCGGCCAGCAATGTTTGCCAGTTCATGTCGCGGGCATCGAGGCTGTTCATGAAGTTCCTGATCTCAAACAACCCTTCCCGCGAAAGCTCCGATATGGTCGAAAGTGTTTTTTTGATGTCAGGGATGGCGTCGCAGCTCTTTGCCAGTTCGGCCAGCATGCTGATGTTCGTCGTAATCCCGCCGATCCCGTCATGCAGGTCCCTGAGGAGCTTTTCTTTCTCCGCCAGATGCCGCTTTTCCTCCCCGATCCGGTCCTCATACTGTTTGACGCTTTCCTCGTAGAACCGGATCGTTGCCTCTTCAGCTTCCTTGCGGTCGGTAATGTCAAAAACGGTCCCGATGACCGCCGGTTTTTCCTGATACTCGATGATGCCTGCCGTCATGTTCACCCAGCGCACAGCGCCGCTCTTCGTGACGATCCTGTATTCATATTCATCGATAAGGACCTCCCCGCTCAGGCGCGCCGCTCCCCGTTCCTTCACCAGGGCGTGGTCGTCGGGGTGGATGACTTCCCAGAAATCGAGCGTGAGAAGGAACTCACGGGTATGGCCGGTAATATTTTCAGTTGCGGGATTCACGTAGATCAGGCGTCCGCCCTGATGGATCACGATCCCGGCGGCGGTGGTCTCGGCCAGGGTCCGGAACTTTGCCTCGCTTTCCTTCAGGGACAGGAGCGCCTCTTGCAGTTCGTGATAGTATCGCTCCCGCTCTTCCTCCGCCTGTTTGCGGGTCGAAATATCGATCAGGGTGCCGATGACCGCCGGCTTCCCCTCGTAGGTCGTGACGCCCGCGGTCATAAGCACCCACCGGAGCTCACCGTCCTTTCGGATGATCTTGAACTCATACTGCGGCGGCGCGGCGTTGCCGGCCAGGCGCTCACGGGCCCGCGCTTTGATCATTTCCAAATAATCGGGATGGGCAAGACTCAGAAAATTCATGGCCAGATATTCTTGAGGCGCATATCCGCAGATAAGCTCGGCAGTGCGGTTCGCGTAGAGAAAGTTCCCTCCCTGGTGGATAAAGATGGCAACGGACGCCGTATCGGCCAGGGTGCGGAATTTTGCTTCGCTTTCCTGAAAGGACCTGTTCATTCGGCGCGTTTCTTCGAAGAGCCGCGCATTCTCGATCGCAACCGCTGCATGGCCGGCCATAGACACGAGGAGGTCTATGTCGCTCTGGACATAGGGCTCCCCGCTCCCTTTTTTTCCAACGGTCATAAAACCGCCGATCTGCCCTTTATACACCAGGGGAACAATCAGCTCAATATCGGTTTGGGCGATGGTACGGTACAGCCGGACTGATTCCTCGTCGGAGGACGTCATCTCGAGTTCCTGTCTGATCAGGACCTGGCTGGTTTGCTCCAGCCATCGGATGATGTCGTCATTGACCAACGGAACCGGCGCCATGCCGTGGCCCTGCTGGATGCGGTAGGCGCCATCAATTCCTTTGAGGAACAAATGGATCTTCTCGGTCCTCAGCCCCTTGCTGATACTGCTGATGATGTAGGCAAGCAGATCATCGAGGTCCAGTATCGTAACGAGAGCATTCGTTGATTGCTTCAGGAGTTGCTGGTAATCATACTTGCCTTTAATAACAATGCTCGCGATCCACTCCTGAACGCTCGTACTGAGCGGCGTCCCATAAAAAATAAAGCCGATGAACGAGAGTGATAAGAGATCTGCAGAAACCTCCCCCAACAGGGGGCTGAGGAATGCTATGGTTCCGAGATGTGTCAGCGCTACGACAATGAACAGAAAAATGACGGTGAGCGTGCGCGAAACGATGGTCCGGATATCGAATAAGCTGTAGCGGATGCAGGCGTAAAAGGTCAGGAGGACCCAGGGCAAACTGAAAAAAGCCGCAAGGCCCGGTTCAAAAGCTATGCCGCCGAACAGCTGCAGGAACCCGGCGGAGAACGACGCTCCGCCGCCGAAGAGCATCAAACCATAGAAAAAGTAATTGAACTGAGTTTTTCTTGCGCCAACCATGCTTTTTTTGAGGCGTACGCACTCATACAGGAGCCAAACTGCCAGCAATGCTCCGAAGAGCCTTCCGGCATGCTCCAGCGGGCCATATTGGTTGACAAAGGGGATCACGGAATAGCCGGGGGCCACGATCAGGTCGGTGAACAGGCACAAGCCGAGAATGACCACCCACAGGGGGTAGAGGACGATGCCGACCATGCGCCCGAAGCGGCCACGCTCGTCTTTCAGGAAAAAGAGGACCTGCAGCGCAGCAGGGACGGTGAACCAGCCGATCCAGTTGAAGCGGGCAACGAGGTCGATCGACAGGCCGAGCGAAGCGCGAAGATACATGGATCCCGAGGTGATGGAAAAGGCGGCCGAGAAGAAGGCCAGGGCGGTAACTGCCATCTGGACCGGGCTTTTACGGGGATTGTTGCGAAGGAGAATAATGCCGAGGAACAGCTCCAGGGTACCGATGAACAGCAGGGAGAAGCCGATGATTTCGTATATGGTCATCTGTACTCCTTCGCGCGAACAGGGCACGCAAGCTGACTGGCAAGTTCCCCATGCTGACCGGCCTGGGATATTACCAGCTGTCGTAAGATGGTCATGCAGCGTAACAGATACGGAACAAGCTTTATTTTTTAGCAGCGATAGTATATGATACAGCTGCAATAAGAGTCAAGGCTTAGTTGGGTGTGGCAATAAAAAGTGTGTTTCCGACGCCGCATGGTTCTTGCCCTGCCCGCCAGAATGAACGCCGGACATAAGCGGTCCTATTTTTATTTGAGGAGGTGAAATCGATGGCTTGTGGGAAAAAGTGCGGTACGAAAGCGACCGCCAAGAAAAAAACAGCAAAGAAAAAGTAGTGCTCTCCGGCGGGCGAAGCAACCCGCCGTTTTTTTCTGCTGAGCGTGCTTGACAGCCCGATTCCCCTGGATCATATAGGGGCAGGCCTGACTTGTTGCAAGACCGAACGGGTTATTCCTCCCGGTGTAGGCGTGATGGCTGCTCCAGGGATAGGCATCGACCTTCTTCGTTATCTTTGCGCGGACGGGGTTCTGGTGGATAGACAGTGGGAAGGTCAACAACTCAACTAATCAAGTCTGATAATCATATGGTCCCCATATGGTCCTGCCGAAATTGCACGCTGCTTACAGCCGCTCAATGGCCCTTTTCAGTGCCTCTGCCTTCTCAAGTGTCTCATCATACTCCCGCTGCGGCGCGGAGTCGGCAACGATGCCGGCGCCGACCTGGACGTAAGCCTGCTGGTCCATGACCACGAACGTCCGGATGATAATGTTCAGGTCCAGGTCGCCGGTGTTCGCCAGATACCCGATGGACCCGGTATAGGGGCCGCGTGCCACCGGCTCCAGTTCGTCGATGATCTCCATGCAGCGCACCTTCGGCACCCCGGTGATCGTGCCGCCCGGAAACACGGCGCGGATGAGATCGCACCCGTCTTTTCCCGGGGACAGCGTGCCGCGTACGTTTGAAACAATATGGATCACGTGAGAATAATCCTCGACCACCATCAGCTCGTCGACCACGACCGTGCCGTAATCGCACACCCTACCGAGGTCGCTCCGCTCAAGGTCCAGCAGCATGATGTGTTCCGCGCGCTCCTTCTCGTTCGTCAGGAGCTCTGCGGACAACCCCCGGGTCTCGCTGCTGTCGCTGCCCCGACGGCGCGTGCCCGCGATAGGCCGCGTGTCCGCCATGCCCTTCACCAGCCTGACGAGCCGCTCCGGCGATGAACTGACGAGTTGTAGCCCCTCGAAATCCAGAAAAGCGGCAAAGGGAGAGGGGTTGATCTCCCGCAGGATCTGGTACAGATGCAGGGGGTCCACTGCGCCGATGGCCGCCGTGAACCGTTGAGAAAGATTTGCCTGATAGATGTCGCCTGCAGCGATATACTCCTTGCAGCGCGTGACCATCGCGAGAAAGGCGTCGCGTGCCATGTTCGGTTCAAGACGCACCTGCCCGCTGCCCGTTCCCTTTGAGGGGGGCTGACCCTGTAGCGCCCGGGCGTGAAGCTTCACGTAGGTTGCAGACAGGCGGGCCACGGCCTCATCATAGAGCCGTTCCCACTGGTCCGGATCGGGCCTGTGGAACCCCATCTCCTGCTCCCGCGCGCCTGGATTCACGATGATCCAGGACCGGTTCACGAGATGGTCGAAGGCAACGACCAGGTCAACGAACACGAAATAGGCTTCGGGAATATCAAGGTCGCGCTTCGCCTTCTGCGGGACCGCCTCGAATTGACGAACAAAGTCGTAGGAAAAGAATCCCACGGCCCCGCCGGTAAAGGGCGGCAAGCCCTCTATACGTTCAGTGCGGTAATTTGCAAGAAGCTCCCGGAGCTTCTGGAGCGGTTTTTTATTGACCGAAGCGCGCCGTCCGTACTTACCCGCAGGCGTCGCCGGCAGGCTCAGTTCCACATTCTCGCCCTTAGACCGGAAAATAAGGTAAGGCTCTGACGTGACAAAGGAGTACCTGCCCGTCCGCTCATTGACCCGGGCGCTTTCGAGCAGCACGGCATGGCCACCGGACCGGAGCGCTTCGAGCGCTGCCATTGGGGTGAGCGCGGGCTGGTCGATAACAGCATGGACCGGCAGTATGCGGCCGCTGCGGGCCGCTGCGAGGAATTCCTGTTTTGATGGCTTTATCGTATCCATAAGAAATTACCGGTACAATATTAAAGACTCCGGGACGCACGGTCAAGACAAAATTTAATTAAAAAATACTTCCACCCTTGACATTTTGTGCTATACTTCAATTAAGCAATACATGATCTTTGAGATGGATAACGTACACAACGGCGTTGCCGGACCATCACCGATTGGTGTAAGCATTTTAACACCGCTTAACAGGGGAGAAGGTCGGTTGTTCTGATATGCCGAGATTGGAAAGCGGGCTGCAAGTTGAGTGGTCAGGCTTCCAACCTACAGGGTTCAGGATGACTGGAATAACCGGAAGACCCTACGTCGGCTGCGAACACGGGAGAAAGGGAACAATGTACAACAGCGGGTCTGCAGCAGCACAGTAGCAGAGCCAAAGAAGCACAGTGTTGAATTCCCGTAAGTATCAGCTGGCCCTACGGAATGTTAAAATCCTTGGCCCGCAGGCAACGCCTTTTTATATGTTATTCTCAGCCGACCTTGATACTTATGGTCGGCTCTTTTTTATCTTCAAAAGATCAATTTTACACAGTCGCCCTGGGACCTCAGGCTTTCAGCATCTCGGGATTCGTATGGGGAATGAACACCGCTCCCAGGTATTCCTTCATGAACTCCGGGTCGTCATCCATGGGTTTGTACGTGGTCCTTTCTGTAATGGCATTCACCGTCTGCACCAGTTCTCCGTCCATGAGCAAGAGGCGCGCTCCGGCAAGCGATGAGTTCCCGAGCGGCTTGACGATCTCGGAAGGCCAGGTCGGCAGCATGCCGATGCCCGCGGCCTTTTCCGCATTAATGCCCGTACCGAGCGCTCCAGCCACATAGACCGTCCCGATATCGCCGAAGGAGATGCCGACCGCACGGGTGAGCACCAGGAGCAGCGTGAACAGGGCTGCCTTGGATTTCATAAAGCTCTGGATCTCGTTCTGCGTGATATACAATGAATCCTCGCAGTCGCAGGCAATGGCGAAGGCCGGCTCGCCCTCCCGGATGGTCACGTGCTCGCCCGGTTTCAACACCCCGCTTTTATCGATCACTCCCGCCCGGTACAGCTCATAGAGCAGGCTCACCATGCCGGAGCCGCAGATCCCTTCGGCTGGCCCCTGGTCAAAGGTCTTGCAGGAGATGTTCGGGCCGTCTATCGTGACATCATAGACGATCCCCGTTTTCGCCCGCTTCCCGATCCTGATGATCCCTTCTTCGAGCGCGGGGCCGGCCGCACCGGCGCCCACGATCATCCAGTCCCGGTTCCCGATCACCACCTCCGCATTGGTGCCCACATCGATCAGGATCGAGATCTTCCCGGAACGGAACATTCCCGACGAGAGGATCCCTGAGGTTATGTCGCCACCGACATAGCTTCCCGCGTTCGGGAACACGTACACCGGGGCTTCAGGATTCAGCTGCAGCTGTAGTTCCCAAGCGCTCAAGAACCCCGGCGTTCTCACCACCGGCACATAGGGATAGACAGGGATCGTGCTGATATCAAGGCCCAGAAAAAAATGGGTCATGACGGTGTTGCCTGCTACCGTCATGGCATGGATTTCGTTCCGGTCGACGCCGGCTTCGCCACAGAGGGTCGAGATGAGCTTGTTGACCCCCTGGACCAGCAAGCCGTAAACATCCTTGCCGCGGACCGACATGGCGTTGTGCATACGGGTCATGATATCGCTGCCGCAGGCGACCTGCGGATTTTCCAGACTTTGCGTCAGCACATCCTGTTGGCTCGCATTATCGTAGAGCAAGGCCACGAGGTTCGTGGTCCCCAGGTCAAGCGCCAGGGAATAGGAGCGTTCGGTCCCGACGTCAATAAGCCGGTACCCCGCTCCGATTCGTCCGACGATGCACGGGAACGCCTGTCCGGCATTTACGAATGCGGAAAGTTTTTTCAGGACCGAAAGCGGAATTACGAGGGGGCCAAGCCCGACAGTATCCTCGATCCGCTGGTCATGCGCCCGGCGGTCATCACTCGTCGGGGGCGGGAGGTGGATGGTTCTTTTTTCTATCAGTGAGGTCACGGAAGCTCCCGAAGGGTCGCGCTTTATTTCGGCTGGGGAAAATAATGAATAACATAATCGGAAGAATTCTGTCAATGGAATGTTTTTATCAGTCTTGTCGCGGGCAATACGGCATGCAGCGGAGGCCCTGAAATAGTGGCGTTGTCGAGGCGTTATGGTATATTCATAGCCATCGAGATCACCAGGAGGGGGGCTGAGAAGCCGGCAATGCGAAAGCTCGCTGATGCCTTTCCCTTAAAGCCTCACCTGTTACCGGTATTGCAGTCCCCTTCAAAGAGCCTCCCTGCCGGTTATCATGCCCTGGGGAATGGCCTTGTACCCTCATAGCTTCGCTTATGACAGGGCATTCAAACCTCCAGAGTGATTAATGACAGTATAGTGAACACATGTTTACCTGTCAAGTCTCAAGAGCGAAAGAATCACCACAGGCGCCTCTTTAACCTGTCCTGTTTTTCGTCCGGCTTCATCCAATTACAGCAACAAATACACATTGACATGCATTAAGGAATAAAATATAGTCATTTTGGTTTTTCTGATTTATAACTTTTCAAAGACTTGCGCTATTCCCCTATCTCAATGTACATCCGTCTCCAGAGCACTTGTTTCTTCCTTTCCAGGCCTTTGGTTTTATTCACTTCTCATGAGGGATACGAGGACTGCAACCATTAAGCTGAGACCTGGACAAAAAAGGGACCAAAAAGCTGCTCACTGAATACGGCGATGCCCTCCTCTGTGTCCGATACCGGTACGACGAGCAGAGCCGTACCCGTTCCAAGACCGTCGAGCTGATCATCGGGAAAAAGCCCTGGACGCCGCCCTCGCTCCGCTTCAAGGATGACACTCACGTGCCTGTGCGAATTGGATATGGTGACAATGCTTTGAGGGAACAGGCCAAAGCTGCGCAGGGAAAGTGGGATCCGAAGGCCCGCGCATGGTATATCCAGTTCGGAAAAATCAAGGGCACTGAACTGGAAAAGTTTATGATAGCAATAACCGGTTTATACTATCATAAACTTGTTTATGGTATCATAAACCAGATACCGAATAGAGATTAACTGGTTAATCTGGGGGAAAATATGCCCAATAAAGACAATAATGCCGGATATGAATTTACTGCGGTAATGTTGTTCCTTTTCGTACCGACCTTGATTCTATTGCTCCCAATCGCGATTCTCTATTTCGTAACTAAGCCTGCCGGAGGCGATTTCTTTTATTCATTTCTATTCCTTTTCATCTTGCCTATCTTGGTGGCCAGTATAACGCACGGTCTGATGGGGCTAGAAGTAAACCGGACTGTAAAGCGAATTGACTTGCTGCAAGGTGGCTTAGAATTTGAGATAGTTAAAACCTATTACAAGGAAATTGCAAAACGCAAGAAGTTGCCAATCGTGTTCATTTTGTTTATATGCAGTACCACATTTCTGGCAGGCGAAATTGTCTGGTTTAAGGTCATCAAGGGCGGCTTAGTGGCAATCATATTGTTTGCAATTATCGTGGCATTGCTGTTCGCACTGCGACATTACGCCAAGAAGTACAATCTGCGGAACGTGGACAAAACATGAAGAAGCAATAAGACTAACGAGCGGGTACCTCTAGGCGGCAACACTATAACAAATTGGAAAATAAATAAACATGAACATCCCCAAATTAATAATCATGCTCGGATTCTTCGCCGTCGTCATAGTTTTCGCCGTCGAGAATTACAAGAAAGACAAGTACGAAAATAAACATATATTTGAATATGTGATTATTTTGTTCGTGCTCTTTCTGGGCGCAATAGTCGCATATCAATATTATAACGATTTGATGCCAATCGCCCTATGGTCCCTTTTGCCCGGTGTAATCGCCGCACTATTAGTCGAGGCTCATAGAAGAAGAAATAAGAATATTTAACCACGCCGTCGAGAGGGTCGCTGAGGATCGCGCCCCTCACGGCGGCGTTAACCCACAAGTCGAAGAGGTATATGGAACCTTATATTTTAGAGTCATCTTTTTTACAGCGCTCCCCTCGCGTATGGTATAACGAGAACGATCTCTACGCCAGAACGTCACGTTGGTATCAATTCCTCAATTTATGTTCTTATTGCCGCACAGTCCAAGTGTTAAAAGAAAAACAACAAGTCATTATTCGCGTCCGCAAATTCTGGTTCATAATCAATTCGACAACCATTCCGTTTAATGAAATTGAATTCGTCGAACGTTATCACTGGGATGTTTGCAAAGGACAGATCGGCCTCACTCCCGATGGCTTTGGAGCTACTCGAGTGACAGAGGTTTGGTACGTAAGAATAGTTGTCAAAGGCATGCCGTTACCCGTCAATCTATTTCGATTCACTGGGACTGGATCGCGAATAATTGGGGGTTGGTGGCAAATGATTATTGGTGGTTTGCCTTTTGATATAGAAGGAATGCAGGATTCTAAATCCGATTCGTACGCCAAACTCGTAGCCGCGTATACAGGCGCGGATTATAAAGGTTAACAAGTCGTTCGAGTCCCGCGCTCTACGGCGCGGGGCTCAACTCGTCGTTAATTCTGAAAAGAATCGAGGTGATGACACCATGACTACTGAAGATAAAAGCCTTTTACATAAAGTAGCGGACAACAAGATAGCACGCAATATTTTTGGGGGGAGCTTGGGGACGTTGCTTCTAATCAATCATTGCTCTTGACAAATGACCAGGGGGACAACTAGGGTCAGGTCTTGACTTATAAGAAATAGTATACTAAGGTAACCCTATGGCCAGACCATTAAGAATAGAGTATCCGAATGCCGTTTACCACGTGACCTCTCATGGAAATGCACGGAACAAGATATTTCTTAGCGACCAGGATAGAGTAAATTTTCTC
>JANPMZ010000095.1:0-2698 GCA_031427195.1 Nitrospirota bacterium | reverse complement strand
CGAGATGGAAAAACTTTTTGGCATCGAGCCCGACCCGATCATCCGCGTTCGGATCGGCGATGCCTATCAGAAACTGAACAACAAGGCCGGGGCGGTGAAGGAATATATCCGCGCTGCCGACCTGTATGCGGAAAAAGGCGCCGTGGTCAAGGCGCTGGCGCAGTACAAACTGGCGCTACGGATCGATCCAGCGAACAAGCCTTCTGCTGAGCGGATCGAGGCCCTGCACTCGAACAAGGCTGTGAAGGAGGTCAAGACCGGGCCAACGGAGCAGGACAGCACGAAATCCCATAAAGCTGCCAGCAGTGTCATCCCGCTCTTTGCCGGATTCTCCCAGGAAGAGTTCAATGCTTTCACGAAAGTTATGAACGTACACCCGCTGCCTGCGGGGTTGCCCATCGTGGAACAGAACGATACGGGCAAGTCGGTCTATATCATCGCAAGCGGGTCGGTGAAGATATTCACCACCTTGCTGTCAGGAGAACGGGTCGATCTTGCCACCCTTGGTTCCGGAGACTTTTTCGGCGAGATATCCTTTCTGAGCGGCAAACCCCGGACCGCCACGGTAGAAACCACGGAAGATTCGGTTATTCTCGAAGTGACCGAGGACAAGCTTCGCGAGCTCACTGTCCAAAAGCCGGGCATCATGGATATGTTGAAAAAATATTCCGAGATGCGGACCAGGGGCACCATGAACAAGATCCTCGAATCCGAGAAATAAACCTTCGTTCTCTCAACGTGAGGCGTTTAATGCTCCGCAGAGCCGCAGTCGCAGGTCGTTTCTACCAGGGCACAGCCGAAGCCCTCAAAAGCCAGGTGGCAGGTTATCTCATCCCTGACGCCGACAAGGTCAGGGCGCTCGGTATTCTCTCTCCCCATGCAGGGTTGATGTACTCCGGTTCTGTTGCAGGGGCCGTCTACTCCAGCATCGAACTTCCAAGAACCATCGTGCTTATCGGGCCGAACCATACGGGTCTTGGCGAGGCCGTATCTCTCATGGCCAGTGGTCATTGGGAAACTCCGCTCGGAAGGGTCGCTATCGACGAATCCCTGGCCGCCTCGATCCTCTCGAAGTACCCGAGAATCCACGAAGATTCCCTTGCCCATCTCCGCGAACACTCCCTGGAAGTCCAGCTTCCCTTTATCCAGTATTTTTGTCCGGAGGCATCTATCGTTCCCATCCAGATGCTCGATACCAGGCTGGAAACCTGTATTGAGGTCGGCCAGGCGATCGGTGAAGCGATAAAAGGCAGGAGTCAGGAGTCAGTAGTCAGGAGTCAGGGGGGGGGGACCAAAGAACAGCCTGAAGCAAAAAACGAACGCAGTAAGCCTGGACCCAGGACCCTGTCCCCTGTACCCCGAACCGATGTTCTTATTGTTGCAAGCTCCGACATGAGCCATTACGAACCGGCGGCGACAGCGAAAGAGAAAGACTTTAAAGCCATTCATCGGGTGCTGGAACTCGATCCGGCAGGGTTGTATCGCACGGTCAAAGAGTACGGCATCACCATGTGCGGCTACGGTCCGACCGTTGCCATGCTTGTCGCATGCAAGCTTCTCGGTGCGACCAGGGCCGAACTCATCAAGTACACGAACTCCGGAGAGGTGAGCGGGGACTACGAGCAGGTGGTCGGCTATGCGGGGATTGTGGTGCGGTGAACGCGTGACGCGGAGATTGAATTACCGCTTGCCGCGCACGGAAAGTTCTGGTAGAGTTAAAGACATCAAAGAAAAGAGCGTCTCGTTCTCACGCGGAGGTGTTTCAGCCATGTTTGCTGTTAAAGAAAAACAGACGATAAAGGATTATAAACTTCTGCCGGAAGGCGCGCCCTACCAACTCATCGAAGGAGAGCTTGTCATGACGCCGTCACCGACCACCTTTCATCAGATTATTTCGGGAAATTTGTTTGGAAAAATGAGGGACAGGGTGAAAGAAAAAGGTGAGGGGTTGGTCCTTTTCGCCCCTATAGATATTTACCTCGACGACGAAAACGTCTTTCAACCTGACCTCGTCTTTATTTCAAAACAAAGACGGGACATCATCAAGGACGACGGCATCCACGGCGCTCCCGATATGGTCATCGAGATACTCTCTCCGTCCACGGCTTATTATGACATTAAGAAAAAGTATAAAATGTACGAAAAGTTCAGCGTAAAGGAATATTGGATCGTTGACCCCGAGATGAAGGGCGTGGAACTGTTTTCCCTCACCGAACAGAGCAAATTCCTGCTGAGCGCCAGCCTTACAGAACAAGGGACCGTTAAATCCGGCATCCTCAACGGGTTTGAGATGACCCTTGAAGAGATTTTTCTTGCGTGATGACGGCAAGCTCCCGTCAGGGCATGACAATCCCGCCAACGCATCACTGCTGGACCAGGCGCACTTGTGCGTTAGGTAATGCATTACATACCTTGGAACCAATCCCCATAAAAATAACTCTGAAGCATTGTTAACTTGTTGATAATACAAAAAATAATAGTGGCATATCTGTTGCATCATACACGGGTACGGGTAAGTAAAAGCCTTAAGCCTGTCACAGCAAAAGAGGCGGTGGAATCCATGATAAAATTCAGATTATTCTGTCCGGAGTGTGATGCTGTTATAATCACTTCATCGCCCGAAGCCTTGGTCTGGGAACTCTGCCCGGGCTGCCGTAAACATATCTGGGACATGTATGATGCGTTGATGGCGGATGTG
>JANPMZ010000094.1:0-2103 GCA_031427195.1 Nitrospirota bacterium | reverse complement strand
GAGGATTCCTGCACCATGTGCGGGAGTTTCTGCGCGGCGAAAGGAGCTGCAAAGCTTTTTTCCGAGGACCTGCAATTGAGCGGGAAGTTGTAAAATGATGGATGGGCCTCCTCATCCTGTTCGGATGGGGAGGCTTTTGTTTGAGACATATCATGTTTATTCTGTATCCATTGGAATACCCCAACCCGGACAAGCCTGAACCAAAATTTGCCACGAAGACTCGAAGGCACGAAGAAAAACGAAAGCTATTAAACGTACTGTTTTAATAAATAGATTAAGTCCGTACTTTGTGTCTTAGGGCCTGCGTGGCAAAGTATTCTTGCCGTTTTGAGTTGAATTCGAGTTTTGAGTTGGATTTGATTTCAACTGACTAAAATTCCCCATCGCCGTCGTTGACAAAACATGGCATCAAGCATATATTTGTCCAAGATACCGAGAGTGATTTGGTATATTCATTGCTGAATCCGATAATACCGACAATCCGCTATTATATTAGGGCTGTCCTTCAACAGCGGATTTTTGGTATTAACGAGAGGAGACACCTGGATGATGAAACTGTGGAGGGAAGTCAATATCTCATGTTTTAAGTGACCCCATAAGTTCCCCGAACGAAGTATCGCGAGTGTATGGCCGACCAGGACACCTTGGACAAAGCAAACGTCTACGCTGCCATAGACAAATCAAGCCTGACCCCATATGGCATAAGGAGGTCCATGATGAAGCGAATGTTCATTTCGCAGGCCCTGGTCATTGTTCTGACGAGCATTGCCGTTTTGTGCCTGACGGGCTGCCATAAAGAAACGGAAGAAGACAAGATAAAGAACATGATCGCCGGGATACAGAAGGCCGTCAGGGAAAAGGACACACGTGCCGTGCTGGGGCATCTGTCTAAAACCTATCATGATCCGCAGGGTAATAACTACGACGGAGTAAAAGGTCTGCTCGTTTTCTACTTTATGAAGCACCGGCAGGTGAATGCCTATGTGCCGAACCTCGATATTTCGATCGAAAACAATGCTGCCCAGGCGTCCTTTCAGGCGGTCTTGTCCGGCGCAGGAGGAGACGCCACGGAGGCGGGCAAGGGACTGCTGCCCGAAGCGCTCGGCGTCTATGCCTTTAACGTGGTCATGCAAAGGGAATCCGGTGCATGGAAAATCACGTCTGCGAAGTGGGAGCGCATCGGTGAAGGGGCGGTACCGAAAGAATGATCGTGCGGCAATATCGCGGCAAGCGGGGTTCCTGGCAGCAGACTCGTTATTGTGACTTCAAATAAGGGAGGATGACCTTATACAGGAGGCATCCATGATCACCACGGCGCCATCAGCAGAAACTTTCGGCCTGCCGATCAACCAGGCCCGCATTTTCCGACAAGAATCAGCAGAGTGGCATGAAAACGACGCTGGACCGTTAATGGGTCAAAATTAAATGCGTTCATAAAAACCGGATATTCAAACCATCGGGAGGTTGACAGTGAAGCTTTTCAGCGCTTTATTCAAAGCAGTGTTCGGCATACTTTCAAAGCTTTTCGGCTCATTTTCCTGGTCACCTCCGCCGTGGTTCGACTTTCTCAGGAACTTTTCATCGAATATCAAATCCCTCGTTTCCCGCTTCACAAGCGCTGCCCGTTCACTCATCAAAAGGCCCCGGATATCGGACACTGAAATCAAGCCTGCCGTAGAAAAAAAGTCCGGCATCAACTTCAAGCGGATCGGCAAAGTTCTTGCTGTCATATTCGTCATCTTCGCTCTGCTCATGTGGTATGCAGCGCACCGCCGCGGGATGATCAGTGTCTCCGGCACGACGCCGGAACTGACGAAGATCGAGGACATCCTGAAACCCGACCCGGTCCGCGTTCTGTTCAGCGGTTCCGCCGTCCGTCTCGACCTGATGGGCAAGTCCCTCACCCAGGGCGTCTCGATAGCGCCCGCCATCGAGGGCGATTGGACGTGGAGCAGCGACAAGGTCCTCGTCTTCCGGCCGAAAGCGGACTGGCTGCCCGGCACGGAATACACCGTGCGCATGGACAAGTCAATGTTTCCGGACCATGTCAGGCTATCCACACATTCCTATTCTTTTCAAACACCCCGCTTCGAGGCCGAACTG
>JANPMZ010000093.1:0-1850 GCA_031427195.1 Nitrospirota bacterium | reverse complement strand
GTAGATATGGACACCCGTTTCCTCGGAAAGCAGCCGAAGCCGCTGAAGCGCGATCTTATTGCACAGGATGGCGCTTACCATGCCGTAGTTCATGGCCGGATCCGACCGGGCGAGAAACACCCGCTGGTGTTTGATGTCTTTATCCCTGAGATACGCCCGCATAATGTTATGCGCCTCAAGCATGTGCTCCTTGTCCTCGAAAAGCGGTATTACATTGACCGTCTTGGGCTTAAACTCTCCGATCCATTCGGCAATGGTGATGTCTCCCGGATAGAAAGGCTGGTTCTGCTTTCCGACGATGAAATCTTTGTAATAGTAATAGACGCGGTTCAGGCTTTCAGCGGACATGGTCATGGGAAGGATGACTTCATGGATCGGCGGCTTTTCGAACCCGTAGAACAGGCTGGCCGCGTCGCAGGAGCGGGGTATGCTTTCAAGGGTTTCGACGAAGACCTTGGCCTCGTTCTTTTCCACGTCGGGGTTCGGCACCCGCAGGGTGAGCCGCGCGTCCTCGCCCAGACGCGTGGTCCTGAAGAAATGCTCGTATTTCGTCAGGAGCTTCCTCACCACGAAAGCGTCCACTTCCTTGCCTTCGCAGTCCCACATCTGCTCGTCGCAGCCCAGGTGCGAGAAAGCATAGTACGCCTCCTGGATCTCATCGTCTCCGGACATGTCCTGGCTCTCGGCGAAGAACGGGAGTTGGACGTTGTCGGGGTGCTGCGTGGACATGATCCGGGGAATTTTCATGATATGCCGTCCTCTGAACGAAACCGGAACAATCGCGTCCCGATAATGTTATGCCGATAAAATGGCAAGAATCTCCCCGTACCGCTTCGCCGTGCGGTTGATCACCTCCTCGGGCAAAGAGGGCCCCGGAGGAGTCTTGTCCCACACGAGCCCGCTCAGATAATCACGCACGATCTGCTTGTCGAAGCTATCCTGCGAGCGGCCCGGCGCGTAGTCATTTAACGACCAGAACCGGGACGAATCGGGCGTCAGCATTTCGTCGATCACGATCAATTCGCCGTCAAGCGTCCCGAATTCAAATTTCGTATCGGCGATGATGATGCCCTTCTGCAGGGCCTTGTCCCGGGCTTTTACGTACAGCCTGAGGCTCGCGTCCCTGACCCTCTCCGCCGTTTCCGCGCCCACGATTCGCCTCATCTCGTCGAAGGTGATATTGACATCGTGCCCCTCTGTTGCCTTCGTGCTCGGCGTGAATATCGGTTCGTCGAGCGCCTCGGACTCCCGCATGATTTTTTTGATCGGCGAGCCGCAGATCGTTTTTGTTTCGCAATATTCCTTCCAGGCCGAGCCGGAGATATAGCCCCGGACAATACATTCCACGGGAAGCGGCTTCGCTTTTTTGACAAGCATGCTTCGGCCGTCAAGCTGATCAGCGTGGACGCGCAGGGCTTCGGGAAAGTCCCTGACCTCGGTTGAAACGAGATGATTTTTAACAATATCCTCTGTTTGCCGGAACCAGAAGAGAGAGAGTTGCGTCAGCACCCTCCCTTTGCCCGGGATGCCGTCCGGCAGCACCACATCAAAGGCGGAGATCCTGTCCGTGGCCACCAGAAGCAGGTGGTCCCCCATGTCGTAAATGTCCCGTACTTTTCCGCGCACCGGAACTCCGACGTCCGGCATTTCAGTTTTCATCAAAACCTGTTCCATAGTAAACACCCTCCTGATATGCTGACCTGCGCGCCTCAGCTCTTCGACATCTCCTGGAGTTTCTGGAGGCTCTCCCAGTCCTTGTCCACGAGCTTCTGGAACTGTTCGAGCAGCGCCTCGTTGCCCGGTGCAAAGAGGTGCTTGAACCGGCCCTGGGGCTTGAGCCACTCGGCGAC
>JANPMZ010000092.1:0-14990 GCA_031427195.1 Nitrospirota bacterium | reverse complement strand
AAAAAATACGAACTCCAAGCGCATTGTGAATATAGAACATGGCGGAGAGAGAGGGATTCGAACCCCCGGAGCTTGCGCTCAACGGTTTTCAAGACCGCCGCCTTAAACCGCTCGGCCATCTCTCCGGTATTGATTGTAGATTGTTGATCGCAGCTTTTGGATTTTATGATCCGCATTCCACAATCCGACATCCGCAATTACGAATTCCGATCTCTTCTCACGATTCGATCTGCTCCGCCCATATAGGGCCTGAGCACTTCCGGTATCACAATGTTGCCGTCAGGCTGCTGAAAGTTCTCGAGGATGGCGACGACCGTGCGGCCCACCGCCAGGCCGGAGCCGTTCAACGTATGCACGAACTCGGTCTTCTTCCCGCCCGCGGGCTTATACCTGATATTGCCCCGGCGCGCCTGAAAATCCTCGAAATTAGAGCAGGATGATATTTCCCGATACTTATTCTGCGCAGGGAGCCAGACCTCGATGTCGTACGTCTTGGCCGAAGAAAATCCCATGTCTCCTGCGCAGAGCACGATCACCCGGTAGGCCAATCCGAGCCGCTTCAGGACCTCTTCAGCGTTGGCGGTGAGCTTTTCAAGCTCATCGTAGGAATTATCGGGCCTTGCGAACTTGACCAGCTCCACCTTGTTGAACTGATGCTGACGGATGAGGCCCCGCGTGTCCTTGCCGTACGAGCCTGCCTCCCTGCGGAAACACGGCGTGTATGCCGTATACAAGAGTGGCAGCATCTTCTCCGCCAAGACCTCGTCACGATGAATGTTCGTTACCGGGACCTCGGCGGTAGGGATCAGGAAGTATGTTCCGTTCTCAACCCTGAAGAGATCTTCCTCGAATTTCGGAAGATTTCCTGTCGTGATCATGCTCGTCCGGTTCACCATGAACGGCGGGAGCACTTCCAGATAACCGTGCTCCGTGGTGTGAAGATCGAGCATGAAGTTTATGAGCGCGCGTTCAAGTTGCGCGCCCATGCCTTTATAAAGAGCAAAGCGGGCCCCCGTAATCTTGGTTGCCCGGTCAAAATCGATGATGTCCAGATACTCGGCCAGGTCCCAGTGGGGTTTCGGCTCGAAGGAGAATACCGGGGGTTCGCCGCCTTGGGGGGACCACCGCCTGATTTCTATATTGCTTTTTTCGTCTTTGCCATCAGGCACTGAACTATGCGGCAGGTTGGGAGTAGTAAGCAGGATGTTTCGCTGCGCTTCTTCCTGTTCCCGGCTTTTGTTCTCAAGCTCGGTGATGGTATCGCCGACGGCGCGCATCTCGGCAACCTTGTCTTCTGCCGGTTGCCCCGCCTTCTTGAGCCGTCCAATCTCCTCGGAGACCTCATTACGCCGCCGGCGCAGCTCTTCAACGCGCTGCTGCAAAGCGCGACGTTCCGCATCCAAGGCAAGGAACGCCGTCAGATCAAGTTCGATGCCCCGTCTGCTGATAGCCGCCAGCACTTGATCCGAATGTTCACGAACGAACTTTAAATCGAGCATTTAGGGTAACATTCTCCTCGAACGTTGTCAATAACTTTTCTTGAAGATCCTTGTTTCGAGCGCCTTGATCTTGATCTGGATCGCCTCGGGATTCGGGTAAGTCGGCTCGATCTCCTTGTAGAGCTTGAGCGCTTCCGCCAGCTCGTCCCCGGACTCAAGGCATCCGGCAAGGGCGAACTTGGCCTTGACCACGAGCTCCTGATCCGGATTGCCGTCAATGGTCTTCCGGTAAAAGATCTTTGCCTCGTCGAGCTCGCCCTTTGAAAAAGCCGTTGTTCCGAGCCTAAAGTAACCGAGCTTCACCTGCAAACCAGCCGGGAACTCATCAACCTGCTGCATCCAGACCGTGCGCGCTTCGTCGGCCTTCCCTACCCGAAACAAGCAGTCTGCCAGGCTATAGAGGCTTTTTTCCCGGACCTCGCGGTTTGAATACCGGGCAGCCTTGCGATATTCCTCGATGGCGCGCTCATAGTCATTGTAACCCTGTTCATAAATCTGGTGGGCGATATACCACTGGGCCTGCGGCGCCATGTCGCGGCGCGGATATCGTTTGAGCAGCAGCCGAAGGGTCTGCAGCGACTTGTCGGTCTCGCCCAGGTAAAGAAACTGCGTCACCCCCACCCAGTACAGCGCATCATCGGCGCGGGTGCTGTAGGGATGTTCCCTGACCAGCGCCAGGTACATTCTGGCCGCGGTCTGATACTCTCCGGCGTTCCAGTGCTTCGTCGCCGCTTCATACTCATTCTGTGCAGCCTTGTCGAATGCGTCGCACCCGGTCAGGGCGATAGCGGCGCACAGGAACAGCAGCACCAGCTTCTTCACCCTGGCCACAGCTCACGCACCCGGTCCGGCCGGCGGTTCCAAGGCGGTTTTTTCCCCAGCAGGCTCTTTTTCTTCCTCGCGTTCCACGAGCTTTGCGAAGCTGACCACTTTGTCGTCCGCCTCAATGTCGAAGAGCCGCACACCCTGCGTATTCCGGCCCTGCACCGAAATGTCCCGGGCGCGGATCCGCAGGACCTTGCCGTTCGAGGTGATCAGGATGATCTCGTCGTCCTCCGACACCTGAGCCATGCCGGTCACCCGTCCGTTCTTCTCGGTGATCTTGAGCGTAAAGATGCCCTTGCCGCCCCGCCCCTGACTTCGGTAGTCTTCGAGGGTGCTTCGCTTGCCATAGCCCTTTTCCGTCACGGTCAGGATGGTCGAGTCGTCACGCACGATCTCCATGGCGACGACCTCATTGCTTTTGTCGAGCCGGATACCGATCACGCCCTTGCCCGTCCGCCCGATCTCCCGCACATCGGTCTCGGAAAAGCGGATCGAAAGGCCGTCTCTCGTGCCGAGGAACACATCGCATTTACCGTCGGTGACCTCTGACGAGATAAGTTCGTCGCCCTCTTCAAGGGTGATGGCGATGATGCCTGAAGGACGCGGGTGGCTGTATGCTTCGAGCTCGGTTTTCTTGATAATGCCGTTCTTCGTCGCCATGAGAATGAAGTGGCCCGGCGTGAACGCGCGGACCGGAAGCGCCGCGGTAACCCGCTCGTCCTGGCTGATCTGGATCAGGTTCACGATCGCCTTGCCCTTGGCCTGCCTGCTGGCCTCGGGGATCTGATGCACCTTGAGCCAGTACACGCGGCCTTTGTTCGTGAAAAAGAGGATGTAGCTGTGCGTGGAGGCCGTGAAAAGCCTTTCGACAAAGTCGGTGTCCTTGGTCTCCATGCCCATCTTGCCTTTGCCGCCGCGATGCTGAGCGCGGTAGGACGTGAGCGGGTTGCGCTTAATATAGCCGGCATGGGAGATGGTGATCACCATCTCTTCATCCTTGATCAGGTCCTCGATATCGATATCCGAGGCCTGGGGTACGATCTCGGTCCGGCGCTCATCGCCGTATTCGGCCTTGACCGCAAGGAGCTCGTCCCGGATGATCTTCATCACCAGAGCGTCGGAACCAAGGATCTCGGTCAGCCGTGCGATCTCCTTGAGCACCTCTTCATATTCCGCGATGATCTTGCCGCGCTCGAGTCCCGTGAGCCGCTGAAGCCGCATCTCGAGGATGGCCTGGGCCTGGATCTCGCTGAGCTTGAACTCGTGCACGAGGCCGATCCTTGCCTCTTCCGGATTCGCCGAGGCCTTGATGAGCGCGATGACGGCATCGAGGTTGTCCAGCGCGATCTTGAGGCCCAGCAGGATATGCGCCCGCTCTTCCGCCTTCCGGAGATCGTACTTCGTCCGCCTGACCACCACTTCCCGGCGGTGCTGAATGAAGTTCGACAGCAGTTTGCGCAGGTTCAGCACGCGTGGCTGATTGTTCACCAGAGCGAGCATGATCACGCCAAAGGTGGACTGCATGGCCGTATGCTTGTACAGCTGATTCAGGATTACCGTCGTGAGCTCGCCTTTTTTAAGGTCGATAGCGATGCGCATGCCTTCGCGGTCCGATTCGTCCCGGATCTCGGAGATGCCGGTGATCTTTTTTTCCTGTACGAGCTCGGCGATCCGCTCGAGCAGGCGCGCCTTGTTCACCTGGTAGGGAAGCTCGGTCACGATAATGCTCTCGCGGTTCCCCTTGCCCTCTTCGATCACGGCGCGGGCGCGCATCTGGATGATGCCCCGGCCGGTGAGATAGGCCTGTCTGATCCCTTCATAGCCGTTGATAAAACCCGCTGTCGGGAAATCGGGCCCTTTGATCACGGTCATGAGGTCGGGTATCGAGACCTCGGGATTGTCGATCAGCATCAGCAGGCCGTCGACAACCTCGGAGAGATTGTGGGGCGGTATGTTTGTGGCCATGCCTACGGCAATGCCGGAGGACCCGTTGATCAGGAGGTTCGGCACCCGCGTAGGCAAAACAGAAGGTTCGACAGTGGTTTCATCGAAGTTGGGGGTGAAATCAACCGTCCCCTTGTCGATGTCGGCGAGCAATTCTTCCGCCAGTTTCGTGAGTCTGGCTTCGGTGTAGCGATAGGCCGCCGCCGGGTCGCCGTCAACGGAGCCGAAATTGCCCTGGCCGTCGACAAGCCGGTAGCGCATGTTAAAGTCCTGCGCCATCCTGACCATGGTATCGTAAACCGCGCTGTCGCCGTGAGGATGGTACTTCTTCAACACCTCGCCGACCACGCCGGCGCTCTTGGAGTATTTTTTGTTATGCAGAAGCCCTTCGCGGAACATGGCATACAGGATGCGCCGGTGCACCGGCTTCAGGCCGTCACGCACATCGGGCAGCGCCCGGCCCACGATCACGCTCATGGAGTAATCGAGGTAGGAGGTCTTCATCTCCTGTTCGATGTTAATAGATGTTTTTATTTCCTGATGTTCCATAATTATTTATCCTCGCCGAGGGCCTCGGCGTCCGCAAGATCTTTATTTCTTCCCAATGCGCGCTTGTTGCGAATAAACGAAGCCCTCCCAATGTACGAGACCGGGATAGTACCGAACGTTCCTTGAACGCGCTCCGCTTCCGCTTCCTCCCAGGATACGCCGGTGATCGATGTTATGATATCAACACGCACGGGGGGCACGCCAAGTTGAACGACCCTGTCGGAAACCGAGAAATCATTGACGGTAAGTCCCAGGGACCCAAAACCAAAGGCCTCAAGGGCGCTCAGAATACGTCGGCCGTTCTCCTCATCAGGTCGCACGAGAAGATCCAGATCACCCGTGTATCTCGGCGCTCCGTGAAAAGCGAGCGCATAGGCTCCGATAAGGAGGTAACGCACGTCATGGGCGTTGAACAACGCGAGCAGTTCTTTGTAATCGGCTTGCGCTTCCATCGCGTTCTCTCCTCAGGCGCTCGACAACGGCGATGCGCTCTTCCGCTGTTTTTGACAACCAGAAGCGCAGGTTATCCCGGGTTTCCGAAATGTCCCGCAAGCGTCCTTTTTGTACGATCCGTTCGATCATTTTATTTCGCACATCCGCGCGTGCTACACGTCCAGGTTTCTTACTTCCAGCGCGTGACGCTGGATAAAGGCCCGCCGCGGTTCTACCGCATCGCCCATGAGGATCGTGAAGATCTCGTCGGCCTTGACCGTGTCTTCGATCGTAACCTGAAGGAAGGTCCGCTTCTCCGGATCCATGGTCGTTTTCCAGAGCTGCTCCGGGTTCATCTCACCCAGACCTTTGTACCGCTGGATCGCAAGACCCTTTTTGCCCAGCTCGAGCACATAGTGGACCAGCTTGCCCGTATCGTTGAAACTTTTTTCCTCACCCTTTTCGCGCACCTTATACGTCGGTCCGTCGAGCCCGAGCATTGCCGGCGAGAGGCTCTGAAGCTCCCGGAACTCCGGCGTGTTCACGAAATTCTCGTCAAGGATGATGCTTGAATGCGCAGCATCGTATTTGGTGTCGAACCGGAGCCGCAGGGCCTGATGTTCTTCGTCCGGCTCGATGGCCCACTCCGTCCTGGTCTTGGAGTGGAACTGTTTGAGGTATTCCTCCACCGAGAGCGCCAGCGCCTTGAGCTTGGCCTCTTCTTTGAGGCCTGCCTTGGTAAACGTTTTATCCAGCAGGAGCGAGCGCAGCACCATGACGTCGAGCCGCTTCCTGCGGTACTTGTCGAGCGTCCGTTCGAACTGCACGAGCTTTTTGAGCGTCGCGGTCAGACCCTCGCCGCTCAGCCACCGATCCTGCTCCGGAGCAAAAAGCTCGATGTCCTCGGCCGCAAGGTCGAGCAGGAAGTCCTCCATACGCGAGTCGTCCTTGATGTAGCGCTCGGTCTTGCCGCGTTTCACTTTGAAAAGCGGCGGCTGCGCAATATAGAGATAGCCCCGCTCGATGATCTGAGGCATCTGGCGGTAGAAGAAGGTCAGCAACAACGTGCGGATATGCGCGCCGTCCACGTCGGCGTCGGTCATGATCACAATTTTGTGATACCGGAGCTTGGCGATGTTGAACTCTTCCGGACCGATGCCCGCGCCCAGGGCCGTGATAAGCACCCTGATCTCGTCGCTGGACAGCATCTTGTCGAAGCGCGCCTTCTCGACGTTCAGGATCTTGCCTTTGAGCGGAAGGATGGCCTGGTTCTTCCGGTCCCGGCCCTGTTTGGCGGAACCGCCGGCTGAGTCGCCTTCCACGATGAAAATCTCAGAAAGAGCGGGGTCTTTTTCCTGGCAGTCCGCGAGCTTGCCCGGTAAAGAGGTGGAGTCGAGCACACCCTTGCGCCGCGTCAGTTCCCGGGCCTTGCGGGCGGCCTCGCGCGCCCGGGCCGCATTCATGCCCTTTTCAGCCACTTTGCGCGCTACAGCGGGATTCTCTTCCAGATAGGACCCGAGGGACTCGTTCACCATGGCCTCGACAATGCCCTTGACCTCGCTGTTCCCGAGCTTGGTCTTGGTCTGGCCTTCGAACTGCGGGTTCGACAGTCGCACGCTTACCACGGCCGTCAAGCCTTCCCGCACGTCCTCGCCCGACAGCGCCTCATCGCCGCTCTTCAGGAGGCCGCTTGACAGGGCATAGCTGTTCACCGTGCGGGTGAGCGCGGCCTTGAAGCCGACAAGATGCGCACCGCCCTCATGGGTGTTGATATTGTTGGCGAATGAAAATATCTGCTCAATGTAGCTATCGTTATACTGGAAAGCGATCTCGACGAAGATCGCGTCGCGCTCTTTGGCAAGATGGATGGGGGTCGGATGAAGCGGGGTCTTGTTTTTGTTCAAATATTCGATGAACGAGACAATACCGCCTTCATAGAAGAAGGTCTGCTTCTTGCTGGCTCGCTCGTCCGCGATGGTGATCTTAAGGCCGCGATTCAGGAACGCAAGCTCGCGCAGGCGCTGCGACAGGATATCGTAGCTGTATTCCCGGTCCTCAAAGATCTGGAAATCAGGCTTAAAGGTAACTTTTGTTCCCATCGTCGTCGTCGTTCCGGTGACCGCGAGTGGCGCCTGGGGGTTGCCGCGCTCGTAGCGCTGTTGGAATACCTGGCTGTTCTGCTTGATCTCGAGCTCAAGCCATTCAGAAAGCGCATTCACGACCGATACGCCGACGCCGTGCAGCCCTCCGGAGACCTTGTAGACGTCGCTGTCGAACTTGCCGCCAGCGTGGAGCACCGTAAGCGCGACCTCGGCGGCCGACCGTTTCTGCACGCTGTGCATCTGCGTCGGGATGCCGCGACCGTCGTCGGTCACCGTCACACTGTTATCGATATGGATGATGACATCGATGTTCTTGCAGAAGCCGGCCATGGCCTCATCCACACTGTTGTCCACGATCTCATAGACCAGGTGGTGCAGACCGACGCTGCCGGTGCTGCCGATGTACATGGCCGGTCTCTTGCGTACGGCTTCGAGACCCTCGAGCACCTTTATGCTGTCTGCGGTATATTCCATCCACTCCTCGCAAAAAGAGGGATTTGCCCGCCCGTGCGGAAATCCCTCACCATACACATATAAACTGCTATCCTGCGCTGCTCTCCACGCCCCGTATGGGCGGCGTTTTTTTACCGGTCATCATTCGTCTGCACGCTTCTTTTACGGTTTTGGCGCTCTTCGAGATATTCTACACCCGCATGGGCATGACCACGCATTTGTAATACTCGTCGCCCTCTTCCTTGATTAGGCAGGGGCTCAGGGGGTCGCTCAGCTCCAGCGAGATGTTCTGCTTATCCATGGCGGTCAGCACATCCATGAGATAGCGGGAATTGAATCCGATGGCAAGGTCTTCGCCGGCATAGGTCACCGCAAGCTCTTCGCTCGCTTCGCCGATCTCGGGATTGTTCGTAGAGAGCACCAGGCGGTTTTTTTCGAGCTGCACCTTGACCGCGTTCGTTTTCTCCTTGGACAGGATCGAGACGCGTTTTACGGCATGCAGGAAATCATCCTTGGCCACAACGATCTTCTTGGTGCTCTGCGACGGCAGCACCTGCAGGTAATTGGGGTAGTTACCGTCGATGAGCTTCGACACCATCACCAGCCCGTCCCGTTTGAACAGAGCATGGTTCTTGCTGAACCCGAGCCGCAGCTCCGTACCGGAAGAGCCTTCCTCCAAAAGCCGCCGGAGCTCAAGCATCGCCTTCTTCGGAATAATCATGCTCTCTTCCGCATGCGTCGCGTCCACGACCCGGTCGATCATCGAAAGGCGGTGGCCGTCGGTGCCGACCATGCGAATGTTCAAGCCGTTCTTGGCCTGGGTCAGGTGAACGAACAGCCCGTTCAGCACATAGCGGGCGTCATTTTCGCCCACCGAATAGAGCGTTTTCTTGATCATATCCCGGAGCGTTTCGCCGTCGATGGTGATCAGGCCTTCTTCCGCCACATCGGGCAGCGCGGGGAACTCGTCTTTGGGCAGGCCGACCAGCTTGAACTGAGAATGTCCCGAGACTATTTTTACCCAGCTGCCTTCGTCAACGCTGATCTGGATATCTTCTGCCGGAAGTTCCCGAACGATCTCGTACATCTTCTTGGCCGACACCGTGACAGCCCCGGGCCGCTCAACCTCGGCAACATACCTGCCGCGCAGTCCGATCTCAAGATCGGTGGCAATGATCTCCAGCGTACCATTCTCCGCCGAAAGCAGCATGTTCGACAGGATCGGCATGGTGTTCTTCTTCTCGACAACACCCTGGATCCGCTGCAGACCCTTCAGAAATTCCTCTTTCTTTATTTTCAGTTTCATCTAAGGGAGCCTCCCGTGACCATTCGAAGATAGTATCAGAAACCCCATGCAATAGCAATACAAAATTTTTCCTGTTTGCCTTTTTATTTCAAGATTTTAGCTGCTTGATGAGCGCCTCGATACGGGCCTTGAGCTCCGGGTCTTTTTCTTTTTTCCCCTCGATCACTTTAATAGCATGAATGACCGTACTGTGGTCCTTTCCGCCAAACACCTTTCCCGTCTCGGGAAGCGACGTTCCGACGAGCGTTCGGCAGAGGTACATGCCGACCTGGCGGGGAAGGACCACTTGCTTGGTGCGCCGTTTTGATTTCAGGTCCGAGATCTTTACGCCGAAGGCCTCGGCGACGGCCTTCTGGACAAGATCGTTCGTAAGGATCTTGTCCCGCGCTTCAATGAGATACCGGAGCTCTTCGCGGGCCAGTTCCTGGGTGATCTCCCGGTTGGTAAGCGACGAGACCGCGCCGAGTTTGACCAGTCCGCCTTCAAGCTCTCGAATGTTGTTCTTCATGGTCGTTGCGAGAAACAGAGCAACGTCATCGGGCAGCCGGATAGCCCAGAACTCCGCTTTTTTCTTTACGATGGCGATCCTCGTTTCAAGGTCCGGCGGCTGAATGTCGGCTATCAGACCGGACTCGAACCGCGAACGGAGCCGTTCCTCGATGTCGGGGATCTCTTTCGGCTGGCGATCGCTGGTGAGGACGATCTGCTTCTGCGTTTCATAGAGGGCATTGAAGGTATGAAAGAACTCTTCCTGCGTCCGCTCCTTGCCGGCAATGAACTGGATATCGTCGATCAGCAAGATGTCGATATTGCGGTATTTCTGGCGGAACTCCTCCATCCGCTGGTGACTGATGCGGTTGATGAGCTCGTTCGTGAACTGCTCGGAAGAAAGATAGGCAACGCGGGACTTCGGTGATTTGCTCTGGATGTGATGGCCGATGGCGTTGACCAGGTGGGTCTTGCCCAGTCCGACGCCGCTGTAGATGAACAGCGGATTATAGGAACGGCCGGGCGCATCCGCCACGGCCTTGGCAGCAGCATGGGCAAACTGGTTGCTGGGCCCGACCACAAAGGTGCTGAAGATGTATTTTTTTTCGAAGTGACCTGCCCGCTCTTCCCGCAGCTCGCCCTTTTCTTCCTTGGGCTGCCGGGCAGGCTTCTTTTTTTGAGGCTGTTCGGGCTGAACGTAGAAGTCAATCTCCATGTCCTCCCGCTTGGTGACCTCTTTGATCACATCGGTCAGGGTGGTCCAGTGGTGCTCTTTGATCCAGTCACGGTGAAACTTGCTCGGCACCTCTATCTGCATCCTGTTGCCTTCCAGGGAAACAAGCTTGGACTGGCTGAACCAGGTATCGTAACCCTGCCTGGACATTCGGTTTTCTATCAGTAATTGTATCTCTTCCCACAGCCTGAGCTGATCCATAAAGACCCCAAAAAACGGCACTGGTTACAAACATGCTTATCCACAGGTGTTGATAGCCGATTTTTCTATTGTTTTTCTTATTGTTACGGTTGTGCTCGGAGGTATATCGTCCGCTTTTTGTTTGCTCGTTTTTGCTGGATTTTTTGCATCTCCGGATGGTCGTATCTAGTACGCATCTTGCACTTTAGCTATTGATCCCTGCCTGCTTCACGAGAGGCATGACTATAACAGAACACGCCAGTTCTGGCAAGGTATTTTTATGTTCCACTGCTGCCGCAGTAGTGCGCGCTGGTTGGGGGTCCTCGTTGCGTCCGCACGGCCTTCGGCAGCGGCCCTGGCATTCTCTGCTGCCGGGGTTATAGGCAGCAACAGTATTTACCAAGAGCCGCTCCTTCCCGATTGGTAAAAAAGTGCTTGACTTCGAAACTCTTGCTGCGGTATTATAAAACAGGTGTTTCAGTTATAGTGGACGTATGAACATTTTATATTTCTCTTAAAAATAGGGGGCGACAACATGGCTGCGGATATCAAGGTTGATCAGACGCTGGACTGCAAGGGAATGAGCTGCCCCTTGCCCATTCTCAAGACCAAGAAGGCTGTCGAGGCGCTTACGAAAGGCCAGGTCCTGAAGGTGGAGACTACGGATGCCGGCTCCAAAAACGATATGAGCTCCTGGGCCAAGAGGACCGGCAATGAGATCTTAAACGTCGAGGAAGGCGCCGGTACCTTCACGTTTTATATCAAGAAGACCGCTTAAGGAGAACAACACATGGCAAACAAAAAAATGACAATCATCGCATCCAAAGGTACGCTGGACATGGCATATCCGCCGCTTATCCTTGCCACTACTGCCGCGGCCATGGATGTGGACGTTTCGATATTCTTTACGTTTTATGGACTCGAAATGATCAAAAAAGGCAACGCGGATAAGCTCAAGATCTCCCCCCTGGGCAATCCGGCCATGCCCATGCCGATACCGATCCCGACGCTCGTAGCATCGCTGCCCGGCATGGAATCGGTCGCAACAGCAATGATGAAGTCCATGTTCAGCAAACACGGGGTTGCATCCATCGGCCAGCTGCTCGATCTTGCCAAAGAGGCCGGCGTAAAGCTTATTGCCTGCCAGATGACCATGGATGTCATGGGCGTCAAGCAGTCGGACATCATTGACGGCGTTGAATTCGGCGGCGCCGCCACCTGGCTGGATCTGGCTGCCGATGCGGATATCAACCTGTTCGTGTAGCACGATCCTGAGCGCACGCGCCGCATGACCTTCAACCGGTTCTGATGTCAGAACCGGTTTTTTCGTTTTTATCGCCTGCATTTGCTGGACTTTTTCCCACGGTTATGTTAAATAAAATCATGCAAATACCGATAGGCCTCAATTACGACGACAAAGGACTGATCCCGGCAGTTATCCAGGACTGGCAGAGCGGCCAGATCCTCATGGTTGCCTACATGAACGCCGAGTCACTGAAGAAAACCGTTGAGACGCGTCTCACCTGGTTCTGGAGCCGCTCGCGCCGGAAATTCTGGCAAAAGGGAGAAACCTCCGGCCATATCCAGCAGGTCAAGGACATTCTCTATGACTGCGACCAGGACACGCTGCTTATCAAGGTGGCGCAGACCGGTCCGGCATGCCACACCGGTGAACAGAGCTGTTTCTTCAGGAGCTTTGAGGACAAGAAGGGAGATGCGAAATGAGCAACAGCTGCATTTTCTGCAAGATCATCGAAAAAAATATCCCGTCCAGGATCGTTTATGAAGATCAGCAGGTGTTCGCATTTGAAGACGTCAATCCCCAGGCGCCAGTCCATATTCTTGTGGTCCCCAAAAAACATTTACCCGACATTCAGAGCATGGCTGAGACAGATCGGGAGCTTGTGGGTCATTTATTTCTGACAGCGGCAAAAATCGCAATAGACAAGGGGCTTGTTGAAAAGGGATACCGTACGGTGATCAATAATGGCGTCGGCGCGGGTCAGACGGTCTTTCATATTCACCTTCACCTTCTGTCGGGCCGAAGCTTCGCCTGGCCCCCGGGATAACATTACAAACAGTTCTCTGTGTATAACGGCCCGACAACCTGTTGAAAACCACAAGCTCGGGGTTTTCAACAATGTCGCCACAGATCGTCAACAGGACAGGACCGATGTTCTTCTTAATCCTTTTATTCACGTTTTCAAGCGGTTCTTACAAGTACTCACATTTCCACAGCCCCTACTACTACTACTACTAATTTATTAAGTATAGATACATAATAGTTTTTACATCGTTTTTATGTGAGTATATTCATTTTTATTCGTCACGAAAATAATTAATTAGCCTTATCGATTCTCTCGTGGTATAGTTACAGCATCGTAACAAGCAATCGTTCAAACAATATTTTTCAGGGAGATCGCATGGAAAATACAAAATTCGTTTTTGTCATCACTCACTCATACGATGCTATAGAACGGGCTGCTGCTGCACTTCAGCTTGCAACCAACATGGTGGCCTTTGATGCGAAGATCGATTTCTTTTTGATGAATGAGGGCGTACATCTTGCGCGAAAGGGATTTGTTGAATCCGTCACCTGGCAAAAAGCTTTTTCCCCGGTTGCTGACCTGATGAAAAGCCTGGTGGAAGATTTTGACTGTAAATTTTATATCTGCGCCTCCTGTGTGAAACCCTATGGCCTTGAAGGAGCGGAGTGGATCAAGAACGCAGAGGTAAAACCGGGATCTTACCTTGGTGAACTTTTGATGCAGCGGCAGAATGTGACGTTCTGATAATCACCTGTATTTTTAAATTTTATTTAACTACCTGTGCGGACTATTCTGTGATCAATAATCCAACCAGGTTTTTTATTTTTATACGCACGAAGGCAGGACATGGACGAGTTTAAATTGCAAGGTCAGGAATATATTGAATTGAATAATCTGCTGAAGATCATGGGTCTGATCAACAGCGGAGGTATGGCTAAGATCGTGATTGCCGAAGGACGCATCAAGGTAGATGGAGTGGTAGAATTGCGGCGACGCTGTAAGGTCCGCACCGGTCAGCAGATTGAATTTGAAGGACGTACCATCGTTATTTCGTGATTAGCCGCAGGAGCGACGCTGCAATCTCGATTTATCAGGCAGATACGAACTACGAGATTGCTTCGTTACGCTCGCAAAGACGGCTTAGTACGAATGCATCAAAATTTCCACGGTCAAATTCGCTTCCCGCCCGATAGCTATTTACACCTGCGAAGAATCGTGGTATAAAGCCAGCCATGAAAAATATTGCTAATTTTCTATTCGAGGCAGGTATGCTGAAACGCACGCCGCGCAGCGGTTTTCAGTTCCTTGGGACCGGCGCAGAGTCTGTGGCGGAACATATTTTCCGCACCACCTATATTGGCTATGCTCTCGGGAAGCTCGCGCAAAATGTTGATGTCGATCGCATGATAAAAATGTGTCTGTTCCATGATCTGCCCGAAGCACGGACGGGCGACCTCAACTACGTGAACAAGAAGTATGTGGAAGCGAACGAAAAAAAAGCAGTAGAGGATCTGACAGGGACCCTGCCCTTCGGCAGCGAGATCCGGGAATTGATCCTGGAGTTCATCGAGGGGAAGACTAAGGAAGCGCGCCTGGCCCGCGACGCGGACCAGCTGGAGATGATCCTGGCGCTCAAGGAATATAAGGACCTGGGGAATAAATATGCCGACGAGTGGCTGGAGTTCTCGTTGAAGCGGCTTCAGACCGATTCAGCACGCCGGCTCGCGCAGACCATTTTGGAAACGGACTCATCGCTTTGGTGGTTCAGCGACAAAAGCGACTGGTGGGTCAACGGCGGCAAGCGTTCGTAAATCCTGATACGTGCGGTCCGTGATCATGGTCCCGGAGATCCGTATCCGATAAACAGTACACCCGTTGTTCACGTAATGGTCTACCAGCGGCGCTGTTCGCTGGCGGAAAACGACCAGCTTTTTTTCAACCAATGCTCTGTTATCATCGATGCGCTCCGTTCTGTCCCCGCCCACATTGTCCCTGATCCGGCAAAAAACATCGTCTGCGGAACAATCGAGCACAATGAGCGCGTGGACGGTTGCGAGGCTGGCCATGTCCCGCGCCTGTCCGGTATGGCGCGGGATGCCGTTCAGAACAAGCAGCTCGTGCTGCTTGAACGAAGCTCGCTTCAGGAACAGGCTGATAATCTTTTTCGCCAGCGAAAAATGTTCATTCTCGAGAAGAAGGCCGCGCTCGAGAATTCCGTGGATAAAGTCGAGTTCCTCTGCAGAGTAATCTGCTGAGTATTCGCATCCGGATATCGCGCTGCGGAGTTCCGATCCAAAATCGAGGTGATGACATCTTCGTCCGAACAACCCAAAAGCAGCGATCGCGTTTCCCAGCGGGCTTTTGCCAACGCCGGTGGGGCCCAGGAGCAGGATGGCATTAATTGGGAACAAGAAGGTCATAGGCGTTGTT
>JANPMZ010000091.1:0-7486 GCA_031427195.1 Nitrospirota bacterium | reverse complement strand
GTTTCATCAACGCCTTGGGCACCATGGAACGCAGAAACATGCGCGTGTAGACCTGCCGATTAAACCCCGCGGCCAATGGCCGAGCCGCTGGCTGCGAGATCAAGCGGCGAGCAGACAGAGGCCACCGCGGCCACGACCTGCCGCGCCTGGGCGCCCTCTTCGGCAGGCCTGGCGGAAGCGCTGTATGGTCTGCTCCGGAGGAAACCGAAGGAAGCCGCTGTTTAGTCTCTCCTGCTCGCAATAGTTGCTACGACGGTGAGTGGGCTGAGAGATCGAGCAGGTATTGATCTCTTTTTTCTTTTTGGGGAAGGGTTTTCATCGTGATCCGGTCGATGTTCCGGCGCGATGTGGAGGGGTGTATGAGCACTATCATTAAAATATTCGATACCACGCTTCGCGACGGGGAACAGTCTCCGGGCGCGAGTATGAACGTTGAAGAAAAGATCACCCTGGCGAAGCAGCTTGCTCGGCTCGGGGTGGACATCATCGAGGCGGGGTTTGCTATCAGTTCGCCCGGTGACTTTGAAGCCATCAAGCGGATCAGCGCCGAGGTCGAAGGACCGGTGATCTGCAGCCTCGCCCGCGCACGCAAGGAAGACATCGATCGCGCCTGGGAGGCGCTCAGGGACGCACCGAGGCGCCGCATCCATACGTTCCACTCGACGTCCGATATCCATTTAAAGCACCAGTACCGGATCTCGCGTGAAGAAGCGCTCAAACGGTCGGTGGAAATGGTGATGCTTGCGCGCTCCTATGTGGACGATGTGGAGTTTTCTCCCATGGATGCCACGCGGACCGACATTCCGTACCTCTGCGAGGTTGTGGAAGCGGTGATCGAGGCCGGAGCAGGGACGGTGAACATCCCGGATACCGTGGGCTATGCCATGCCCGAGGAGTTCGGCGCTCTGATCAGGGTTGTCAGGGAGAAGGTCAGGAACATCAACAAAGCCGTTATCTCGGTCCACTGTCATAACGACCTGGGGCTTGCTGTTGCGAACGCACTCGCTGCCATTCGCAATGGCGCCGGGCAGGTGGAGTGCACGATTAACGGCATCGGCGAGCGCGCCGGGAACTGCTCCATGGAAGAGGTGGTCATGGCGCTCCGCACGAGGAAGGCCTACTTCAACGCGGATACCGCTGTTCGGACCGAGGAGCTCATTCGTTCGAGTCGGCTGGTGACCAAGATCACGGGCATTCAGGTCCAGCCGAACAAGGCCATTGTGGGGGCCAACGCCTTTGCGCACGAGTCGGGCATCCATCAGGACGGCCTGCTCAAGGAGCGCTCCACCTACGAGATCATGACCCCCGAGTCCGTTGGTCTCGTGAAAACCAAGCTGGTCATGGGAAAGCATTCCGGCAGGCACGCCTTCCGCGACCGGCTCAAGCACATCGGGTACGAGCTATCCGACGAAGACCTGAACAAGGCTTTCGATCGGTTCAAGCGGCTGGCTGATCAGAAAAAAGAGGTCTTTGACGAGGACCTCGAAGCGATCGTGTCCGACGAAATGCGGCAGATCCATGAATTGTATGTACTTCAGCATCTCCGGGCAGAGAGCGGAACCGGCGTGACACCGACAGCAACGGTCGAACTACTGGTGGACGGGAAGCAGGTCAAGCAGACCGGACAGGGAGACGGTCCCGTCGATGCCGTATACCGCACCATCGCCGCCATCACGAAAACACAGAGCAAGCTCGAGGCTTATCTCGTCAAGGGTATTACTGGCGGGACAGATGCGCTCGGCGAAGTGACCGTGAAGGTCGAAGAGGGCGGCAAGAAGGTCACGGGACACGGCGCGGACACGGATATCATCATTGCGAGCGCCAAGGCTTATGTGAACGCCCTGAACAAGCTGGAATACTGGAAAAAAGGAAGGGCGAAGAGCAGCTAACCCGGCTTTCGTGGATCGTCGTTTCCGAAGAGATGAAAAATTATTTAAGGCCCCCTTTGCGGGGCCTTTTTGTTTAAGCGATGAAAGCCTGTGTGCGCAACTTATGGACGAATCTTTGCTTGCCCTTCGCAATTATTTGTAACGGAGTTCTCAACCAGTTGACCTGATCTCTATAAATCAAACGGAGAGCGGGATCAGAGTATAGATCTTCGCCAAACGGGATGCTGTCTTTAAATCACCTTGACGAAGAGCTTCGCGAACGTCATCCAGCTTGTATGCGTCTTCCACGGAAAGATAAGGCGACCACCCGTCATCCGAATAAATCAGGTCCACGTCCACTTCCGCCACGTACTCCCGCTCATGCACGAGTTTCGCGTAATGTTTTTTTGTCATTTTATTCTCCTTAAAAAGTCATCAGTCCATCGCTCCGCAGCCGGTCGGTACGCGGTAACAAGGACTGCCGACGATGATGCTCATCTCGGAAATATGCAACGTGATTTTTTATAACTGTCATTATTATAACCATTATGAAGCCTATTTCGAGGCATTTCTTCGCCAAAGTTCATTGGGGAATAATACAATGGTGGGGGTGATGGAGGTGCGAAGACCGACCATTGCCGATTTTCATGTTTTCTGTGAATGCAACTCAAAGACGATTCATTGTTTGCCCTCTGCCATTATATGAAGTAGCGTTTTCAATCGGTTGATCTGTTTTCTGTTCATTAGGAGAATCATGGAGATGCCTTGTTTGATGAATGGATGAAAGACGGACGATGGATAGGCCAAATGCTCGTCAGGTATCAAAGTCCCCAAGATGTTCTCCTGATCTTTGAGAAGGCCACTTCAGAAGGACAAACTCTCGGGAATAGTTGCTTTCGGGTCACATCGTCTGAATTGCAGTGATGAATCACTCTATGATTTACTCTTGCCCTTCTCTTCTGGTATAATCAACCATGCGTTCAATGAACTTACGAGGCAGATTCATCCAGGGAGTTGTCCTTTTCTTGCGCGTGCTCTTGAGCTACAAGATCCTGGGTCTCAGGAACACCGTTGCCTCCCCCCGCCTCAGACAGGAGCGGCTCAAGCGGCTTCATGCGAAGAATGCCGTCCTGCTCCGGGAGCGCATGATCGAGATGCGCGGCGTACTGATCAAGATCGGCCAGTTCCTTTCCTCGCGCGTCGACCTTTTGCCCGAGGAGTACACGAGCGAGCTCTCGAAGCTCCAGGACCAGGTGCCGCCGTCGCCGTTCCACGATATCGTCCAGCGGGTCACCGAGGAGCTGGGACCCATGAACGAGGTCTTTTCGTCCTTTGACGAAACGCCCATCGCTTCCGCTTCGCTCGGCCAGGTGCATCGCGCCTGCCTGCGCCACGGTGACTGCATCGTGGTCAAGGTCCAGTATCCGGGTATCGATGAGGTGATCGCCGCTGACATGCGCACCCTCAAGTTCGTTATCCGCATCCTTCGGATCATCTATCGCCATATCAACATCGACGTGATCTATTCCGAATTCTCGCGCATCATCCTGGAGGAGCTGAACTATCTCCAGGAGGGCAAAAACGCTGAGACCTTTGCCCGGAACTTCGTCGACAACCCGAAGATCAAGATCCCGATCGTGTACTGGCCATTCACCACGGCCAAGGTCCTGACGCTTGAATATCTCGCCGGCATCAAAATCACCGATCTCGATGAGATCGACCGGCAGGGGATCGACCGGAAGGAGATCGCGCGCACGCTTGCCGAGGCCTATGCCCAAATGTTCTTCAGCGACGGCCTGTTCCACGGCGACCCGCATCCCGGCAACCTCTTCGTCACACCCGGGCCGGAGATCGTCCTGGTGGACTTCGGCATGGTGGACCGCATCTCGGGGCCGAAGCGCGAGGGTTTGCGGCGTGCCTTCAGCGCTGTCGTTGACCGCGACAGCCGGGGATTGGTGCGCGCGCTGGTGGACATGGGGTTCATTCCGCTGACCCACGACATTCAGCCGCTCGTCCAGTTCGTTGACCGTATTCTCCAGAAATACCGCGATATCTCCCCATCGGCATTCAAGGCCATGGACATCGAGGAGATCGGCAACGACATCATGGAGGCGCTCCAGCTGAGCCCCGCAATCCAGATCCCGAATGACTTCATCCTGTTCGGCAGGGTGGTCGGCATGCTGAACGGCCTGGGTTCGCGGCTCGATCCGGATACGAACATCATCGAAATCGCGGCGCCTTTTGCCAAGCGGTTCATTACGGCCGAGCAATTTACCGCGGCCGGAATACTACAGCAGGCCGGCATGTCCGTCCGCGCACTCGGCAAACTGCCGAAGCTGCTTGCTGACTTTCTGGTGACGACAAGCCGGGGAGAGACGCGCATAGAGATTACTTCAGAGGATGTCGTGCGCGAGCTCCGGAACATTTATCGCATCGGCAAGGGGTTCATCCTTGCCATGCTAACGACCGGACTCGGCGCCGGCGCGCTCCTTTTTCATATCAACCATTATTCAACGGAAAGCGCCTGGACCGCTGCAGGAGCGGGTGTTCTGTTTGTCTGGCTGCTGCTGGTGATGAGAAGATCGTAAGGGAGGGTCATAAGAAGAAAAAACGCCGCTCTTGAGCGCTATAACGTATCTGCTCTGATTGAGCGCTTCGCGTTAAAGCACTACGCGTTTCGCCTTGATGCGAAGGTATAATCAACAAACCCCAGGATCTGCGTCTTCCCTTCTTCCGTGACCTGCCGATACTTTCTGATCAGCTGTATTTCCTCGGGGCCCAGGATTTTGCCGAGGTAATCGCTCTGCTCCGAGGACAACGGGGAGATCCGCTTGCCTTCCTTGTAGTGCGTTAGTGAGGGGGAGAGGAAAAAGCCCTTCACGTCGGCCGGCACCTTTTCCTGGTGAGCGGCCAGGATCAACCCCGACTTGTCCAGGCCCAGCCTGCTCGCTATGGTGCTGAGGGTACTGTCCTTCGGAAGATGCCCCTTATTGAGAATGACCCGGAGGAGCTCAGGGCTTATGTCCAGGAACTTTGAAGCATCTTTCAGATTTTTGAATTTCTTTATTTCCAGTGCCCGCTTGATACTTTCGGATATTTTCATAGTTTCACCTTCTCCTGATCTTGGAATGAAAACTGCTACTTTCCGGCCATCGGTTTCACGTCCCAGATACGGTCGGCATACTCTCTGATCGTACGGTCGCTTGAGAACTTCCCCATGTTTGCCACATTCAGGACCGCCCGCCGGGTCCACTCCCCGGGGTCTTGGTAAAGCGCGTCAACCCGCTCCTGACTGGCGATATAGGATGCGTAGTCCGCGAGCAGGAGATAATGGTCGCCATGCGTGGTAAGCGTATCAACGATCGGTTTGAACCGGTCGTGTGCGTCCGGGGAGAAGAAGCCTGAACCGATCATGTCCAGCGACTGCCTGAGCTCCGCGTTCGCGTGGTAGTGGTCCCAGGGATTGTAACCTTTCGCATAGAGAGCGGCGACCTCGTCCGCCGTATGGCCGAAGATGAAGATGTTGTCGTCGCCGACCTCGTCCTTCATCTCGATGTTCGCGCCGTCGAGCGTGCCGATGGTGAGCGCGCCGTTCAACCCGAGCTTCATGTTCCCCGTGCCCGAGGCCTCGGTGCCCGCGGTGGAGATCTGCTCCGACAGATCGCAGGCTGGGATGATCTTCTCGGCGTTCGAAACGTTATAATCGGGGATGAACACGACCTTCAGCCGGTCGCCGACCACCGGGTCGTTGTTCACCACATCGCCGACGCAGTGGATCAGCTTGATGATCAATTTCGCCATGGTGTATCCGGGCGCGGCCTTGCCGCCGAAGATCACCGTACGGGGAACCAGGTCCTGGATCCGTCCCTCGCGGATGCGGTTATAGCGGGTAATGATGTGCAGCACGTTCAGCAGCTGCCGTTTGTACTCATGGATGCGTTTGATCTGCACGTCGAACATCGAGGCGGGGTCGATAGTAAGATTCAGCCTCATCTTGATGATCCCGGCCAGTCGCTTCTTGTTCTCCCTCTTGACCGCGCGGAACTGCTCGCGGAATTCCGGGTCCTGGGCAAGAGGAACGAGCTTCCTGAGCTCCGCAAGATCACTGACCCACCCATGGCCTATGCGCGACGTGATGAGCGCGGACAAACCCGGATTGGCCTGGTGCAGCCATCGCCGCGGCGTGACGCCATTCGTAATATTGATGATCCTGTCGGGAAAAAACTCCCCGAAGTCGGCGAAGATGGTCGTCTTCATGAGGTCCGTATGGATCCGCGATACGCCGTTCACCTGATGGCTCCCGACGATGGCGAGGTGCGCCATGCGCACGCGCCGGCCGCCCCCTTCGTCCACGATCGACATGCGCTTGAACCGTTCCCCGTCTCCGGGATAGCGATGGCGCACCTCCTCCAGAAAACGATAGTTGATCTCATAAATGATCTGGAGGTGGCGCGGCAGAACCTCCTCAAAAAGGCTCACGGGCCAGGTCTCGAGCGCCTCGGGCATGAGCGTATGGTTTGTGTAGGAAAAGGTGCGGCGCGTGATGTTCCAGGCGCGGTCCCAGTCCAGGTGATGGACGTCGACCAGCACGCGCATGAGCTCGGGAATGGCGATGGATGGGTGGGTATCGTTCAGCTGGATCGCCACCTTGTCCGGCAGCTCATCCAGGTTCGGATGATACTTGGTAAAGCGCAGGAGGATGTCGTGGAGCGAAGCGCAGACGAAGAAGTATTGCTGTTTAAGCCTCAACTCCCGTCCCATGATCGTAGTGTCGTCGGGGTAGAGCACCTTGGAAAGGTTCTCCGATTCGTTCTTCTCCTCCACGGCCTTGATGTAGTTGCCCTCGTTGAAGTACTTAAGGTTGAAATCGCGCGACGCCTTGGCGGTCCAGAGGCGCATGTTATTCACGGTACTGGTATTGTAGCCGGGCACCGGCGTGTCGCAAGCCATGGCCATCACGTCTTCCGTATCGACCCAGTGAAAATGGGAATGGGCTTGTTCGTCCTTAAAGTGCACGACCCGACCGCCGAACTTCACGGGAAAGAGCACCTCGGGCCGCGGAAAATCCCAGGGATTGCCGTAGCGCAACCAGTTGTCCGGGTGCTCCACCTGGTTGCCGTTCTCGATGCGCTGGGTGAACATGCCGTACTCGTAGCGAATGCCATAGCCGTACCCTGGCAGAGAGAGCGTTGCCATGGAATCGAGAAAACAGGCCGCGAGCCTGCCGAGCCCGCCGTTGCCCAGAGCGGCGTCCATCTCCAGTTCGCGGATCCGGTCGATGTCCTGTTCAAGATCGCAGAGCGCTTCGCGGCATTCTTCGTAGAACCCCATGTTCAGAAGGCTGTTTGCAAGCAGCCTGCCGGTCAAAAATTCCATGGACAGATAATACACGCGCTTGACATCGGAATCATAGTAACTGCGCATGGTCTCCATCCAACGCTCGATCAGCCGCTCGCGCACGGCATAGGCCGTGGTGTGGAACCAGTCGCGGTGCGTAGCGGTGATTGGGTCCTTGCCCAGTGAGTAGATCAGGCGATTGGCAAAAGAATGCTTCAGCGACAGCCGGTCCTGACCCCGCTTGCTGTATTCGAATCCTTCTATCTTGTTGATGGTCATGG
>JANPMZ010000090.1:0-10912 GCA_031427195.1 Nitrospirota bacterium | reverse complement strand
GCATGAACACTTTTCCCCTGCGCAAGCTCCTCATGGCATTGCAGGCAGTCGTCTTCTGCATAAGAGGGCGGGGCAGAGATGAATAGGGAGACGATAAATACGATCAAAAAGAATATCGTGTGCATGGCTTGTTTCTCCTTTTCAAAAACGTGCCAAGAAAAAAACTTTGATCGCAACGTTCAGCGTTCAGCCTTTGTGCCTCACCATAGCATCATCGCCTTAGAAATTCAATAGCCTTAAGCTAAAAAAACCAAAAAACTAACCAAAGAAAATTTGACATTGTCTGTGCGAGGGATTACAATGTTTCCACTTATCTCTCAATTTCTAACAAGCGGAGATGTTTTTGAAAAACAACGATAGGCTATCGCGCAAAGTTTTTTCACGTTTTCTTATCGTGTTTTTTGCCGGCCTCAGCGCCTCTCTTCTGGGCGCCGGGTCATCGATCGCAGTGACTTCCTCTCAAACCATTTCCCCGGTTGAACTGTCCGTTGCAGAAAGCCCGGTTGCGGTGGATGGATACCTATCGACACGGTATGTCTATCGGTCTACCACGCTTCTCGATCCGACCACGCTCATCGAAAAAAAAATAAGCGACCAGGACCTTTTCGGTGAAATGCGTTTCGCTATTACGATGCCGCAGACCAGCCGTTTTGAATTTCATTTTTTGGGTACCCTACGAAAAGATCTCGATGGGAACAGCGATCTGACCGGTTTTTATCCTCTCGAAGATATTGGTAATACCTACCGCACTGAAAGTCATGGCTATCTCTATGATGCTCATCTCGGGATCAATAAGCTGTTTCCGTTCCTGCCCCAGGTACGGATCGGCAGGCAGGCAGGTTTGCGTGACGAGCCGGTGTTCTTTGACGGGCTCGCAACGGATCTACGCGTGGGTTCCTTGCTGAACCTCACGCTGTATGGTGGAGCAGCAGTTCGTTTCTATGACACCGACACGCATTGGGGTGATGATACCCTGGCCGGAGCAGGACTCGATATTTCTCCAGCCCGGTATACCAAATTCGGTTTTGACTATCTCGCGATAAAAAGCGCACTCACCACAACGATCGACCAGGGCAACAATATGGTTTCGCTGAAGCTCTGGCAGAGCATCGGAACGTTCATGAAGGCCTCGGTCAAGTATCGCTATCTTGATTCCGATCCCCGTGATGTCACCGTTCGGTTGATCAGCACGATCGCCCCCGCGGACATGGAAGTGAATCTTAACTATTTCAAGCAGTTCAGGATGGAAAATGTTTTAGCCGCCGAGCTTTCGCTCTACTCGAGTGTGCTGGGCCGGTCCTCGCCCTATCAGAGCTACGACGTGAAACTCCGCAAGCAACTGGGTGCTCACTATGCCGTAGACCTCGGTTACTTCAAGCGAGTCCTTCAGGAGGAGTTGCAGGCGAGCGCTTTTGATCGTGATTACAGCCGTGTCTTTATGCTGCTCGAGATCATGGACCTGCCCGCGGACCGTGTATCATTCACGCTTACCGGCGAACAATGGTCCACCAAGGGGAGAAAATTCAATTCAAGCGGACTGGACATTGGTTACCGTTTCATGAACAGGAAGAATGCCAGAGTGAATGCCGGGACCTATTACAGCCTGTACAAATACGATTACTATAATGAACTTGGGCTTCGTGAGAAGATCCATACTTATTATGTGAACGGCAAGGTTCCGCTCGGCAAGGGAGTTTCGATTAACAGCAGCTATGAATATGAGGACAGCCTCGAGAATTATCAAATGTTCAAACTGGGGATGCGTTATGATTTTTAGCGGCCAACGAGTGAAAAAATGCAGCTTGATCATGGTGGTTGCCGGGCTTGCTTTGAGCGTCAGCATCCAGCCAGTTCTGTGCGATAAAGCTTCTGCTGCAACCGCTGTGACGCCGATGGCCGGAGCGGCACCTGCTGCGCCGGAGAAGATACCCTTTCCACGGCCCGATTCGCACAAGGGGGGCTGGATTGAATTTCACGGCGCGTCAGCCGGTTTGGATCTTAGCGCAGGCGAGCAGTCATGCCTCACGTGTCATGGGCGGAATGACTGTATCTCATGCCATAACACCCGGCCTCCGCGGGATCATACCAATACCTGGCGCACGCTGAGCCATGGTTTCATGGCCGAAGGCAACCGGGAACGCTGTTTCACCTGCCACCGGCAGGATTTCTGCGTGCGTTGCCATAACGAGACACCGCCTCGCTCCCATACTGGTGGGTGGGTGGCACCGGGAAGGCATAGCATGGGAAGGCTCTGTACGGACTGTCATGGCAGCGGCAGATTGCCTGTTGATAGCTGCGGGGTATGCCATACGAAACCGCTGCAATGATCAGCGTGAGCATGCTGTCAACGTAAGCAGCGCATCTTCTTGTAGAGGAAAATGGTTTCGAGGCACTTCAGGAGTATGCATGAATAAGCCATTATCACAACGTCTTGTTGCTCTATTCATATACGCGGTGACTGTTGTCGGATGCAGTTCCAGTCCGGGGCCCGATACTATGTCCTCTTCGGGCGCTTCGGCTAATTGCGCGGCGTGCCATTCCGCGGCGACGGTAACCCGGCGCCAGATTATGGGCGCAGGTGGCGACTTCCGCGGGAATTCCGCTATCGTCTCCAATCATGTCACGACGACGGGAGATCCGACTCCGGCCCAATGCCTTGTCTGTCACGATCTGGCTACGCACATGTCCGGCGTCGTACGTCTGCGGAATGCTGACGGCGGCGCAAGTATTGTTTATAGCGCTGCCACTCCCGCAAGCCTTGAACCGTTTTGTTTGAGCTGCCATGATACCCTTGGCGCTACGTCGACCTTTGCCGCAGGAGGGACGCCCCTCAGACCGTTTAATGACAATAACACCCTGGGAAGCGTGCCGAATGTTGCCGGCAACAAGATCCGATCGTATTGGACCGGTACTAACAATCGCCACAAGACAACAGGCGCGTTGACCTGCGCTGGGACTGGAGCGGCAACAACTGGGTGCCACGGCAACAACGGAGCGATCAATATGCATGGTTCGGTTTCAAAGGGGCTTTTGACGCAGAACCTGACCTTGCCGGTTCCCGATGCCTCGCTCTATGCTTACAATGATTATAAACTTTGTTTTGATTGTCACAGTCTTCCAGGTAATGCGGCTGTCTCTCCGCAGGTGGTTCTGGGTTACAAGGCTGGTGGCAACTATGACGTCACACAGGTCCCGCCTATTGCTTCTTTTGTTACGTTAACAGCGACGATCCAATCACTGTTCCGGGAGCGGTATATCGCCAGCTCGCCCAACATACCTTTTTACAATGACACTATAGGGATAGATTCGTTCCCTTATTTACCTTTGCATAATTATCACCTGCTCAGCACGTTTACCTTCTTTTCGACGAACAATGTCCTGAGCTGGCAATACCGCGGTGATCCAGCACAAGTAGGAAGGATTTCCTGCGTAACGTGCCATAACGTCCATGGTACGAATGGTGGTTCCGCCCGGAGTACCTTTGATGAGTTAGGAGTCACGAGCGCGGCAACGGGAACGGACCTATATAGCACCATGACGGACAGCAATTATAATAATCCGCCGGTCATGGAGTCCTATCCCATGAACTGCAATGTAAATAGTTGTCATGGATTATCAAACAAGACATACTATTGGAACTCTCCCGCTAATGAGTAACGACGCGTAAGTAGTGTCGTGATACGGTTTCCCAAAACGAAAGAGGGCTGCTTTACGCAGTCCTCTTTTTTATGACACTCCTCAGCAATGCAGTTTCACTAGGAACCTATAGAACCTAGAGGGTCTATAATGTTAGACTTTTTCGTCCTCTGATATATCACCAGAAAAACCCTTGCAATCCGATGCTCCTTAGTCTATATTAACAGTATAGACTATACGGAGGTGCGTCATGAAAACCGCAAAGCTGTTCCAAAACGGACAAAGCCAGGCTGTCCGCCTGCCCAAGGAGTTCCGGTTCGAGGACGATCATGTGTTCGTCAAAAAATCAGGAAACGTCGTGGTGCTGATCCCGACAAGGAACTCATGGGACACCCTGATCCAGAGCCTCGATAAATTCTCCGATGATTTCATGGTGGAGCGGAAACAGCCGAAAGTGCAAAAGCGGGAGGACTTTTGATGAAGTATATGCTGGATACCAATATCTGCATTTACCTTATTAAACAAAATCCCGCCAAAGTACTCAAGCATTTCAAATCGCATGCTATCGGTGATATCGGTATTTCTTCCATTACTCTTGCGGAACTTCGCTACGGCGTATCCAAGAGCCAGCACATCGAGAAAAACCAGCAAGCCCTCGATGAGTTCATTCTTTCCCTCGAAATCGCGGACTTCGATGAAAAGGCGGCCCAGAAATATGGCGTAATCCGGGCAGAGCTCGAAAAAGCAGGGAAGCCCATAGGATCCATGGACATGCTGATTGGCGCGCACGCTCACGCGTTTGGCGCGACCCTCGTTACCAATAATACCAAAGAGTTTAAACAAATAAAGAATCTGAAAATTGTGGACTGGAGCGTTTAACCGGCGGTAATGAGGGAGGGGCTATGGAACAAACGAACGTCATAGGCAGCGAGACACTTCTTGACTGTATAGTCATCGGGGCGGGCCCGGGAGGCCTGCAGGCCTGCATCCACCTCGGCCGCTACAATTTCCGCGTCCTGCTGTTCCACACCCCCGGGGGGCGGACGTACCACGCGAAGCACATCGAGAACTACCTCGGCCTTCCTATTGTCTCAGGCCCGGACCTTCTGGAAACCGGCATCGTCCAGGCGGAGAGCTTCGGCGTCGCTGTGGAGAACGTCAAGGTTGAGCGCGTCACGGCCCGGGAGGGGCTTTTCGAGGTGCATGCCGGGGGGAAGACCTATCGCTCCCGTTTCGTCATCGCTGCCTCAGGCGCCAAGGAGACCCTCGCCCCCTTCAAGAACCTTCATCGCTTCTTCGGCATCTCCTACTATACCTGCATGATCTGCGACGGCTACCGCACCACGGGCAAGAAGCTGCTCGTCATTGACCGCACGGTGCACGGGGTGCGCATGAGTATCGGCATGAAGCAGCTGTTCACCAAAGACGTGACCTTCCTTGCCCACGGATTCTCCCCGGCGCCGGTGTACAGGATGCTCCTCGATGACGAAGGGATCGGCCTGGTTGAGGGGCGGCCGGAAGAGCTGCTTGGCGAGAAGACCCTCGAGGGCGTGCGGCTCGCTGACGGCCGCGTCATTCCCTGCGAGGTCATCCTGGGGTGGGGCGGGATATCCCTCAACGACGACTACCTCGAGGGCCTCCCCCTGGAGCGCGACGCCGAGGGGTTCAAGATCGTGACCAAGGGCTCGGGCGAGTCGAGCATCCCCGGTCTCTTTGTCCTGGGCGCTCTCCGCCACGGCCACTCGCAGGCGATCATCTCCGCCGGCCAGGGTGCCGAGGCAGCGATCGAGATCAGCACGAGGATCGTCGAGCTCTAGAAAACATCTTGGAAGGGTTGTGGATCGGACTGCACTTTCGGGAGTTGATGCAGGAGACGCAGGGATCTTGATGCGCAGGCGGCTTTCCGACCAGAACACCTCGGTACATCAAGGGCCTTGAAAACAAGAAAAGACGCCGCTCGGGCGCCTTTCTATGATTGCAAGGTCTTGTGCCTTATTCTACTATCATACCTTCTTTGCGCCGTGCCGCGAGGCCGCAAAATTTCATCACCTCCTTTATGCAGGAACCTCAGATCATTCCCGCGTCAAATCCGGATTTAGCTGTGCGATGATGCGGATGACTGCGACGGCCTTGCCGGCCTCGGCCCCGAACCTGAACCGGATGGCCGTGGTGCGCGCTTGAGGAGCTTCCGCCTTCGCTTCTCTGCCTCGACCCGCTTAGTCTTCTTTTTCACCGAGGGCTTTTCGTAATGGCGCCGCTTCTTTATTTCCCCCATAAGGCCATCTACCTGGATCTTCTTCTTCAGGTCCCGCAGCGCCTTTTCGATGTTCTGTGACTGGACTCTTATCTCCACGATTTGCCTCCGCCGCCGCCGTATCCGCCGCGATCACCTTTGCCGCCGCCGGAACCAGAGCGCTCGGTCTTGGGCTTCGCCTCGTTTACCGTGATGGTCCGGTCCATGAACGATGTGGCGTTCAGGGAAGCGATCGCCTTGGCCGCGTCCTCGTCCTGCGCCATCTCCACGAAACCGAATCCCTTGGACCTGCCGCTCGCCTGATCGATGATCAGCGTTGCAGACAGGACCTCGCCGATCTTCGAAAATGCCTCGCGCAGATCTTCCTCCTGGGTGTTATACGACAAGTTCCCGACATACAATTTCTTTGCCATGCTGCCTCCTGTGTGACTTCAGTTGACGCTGCAGGTCAATGCCGCGCAGCGCGTTGTGTTTTCTCAATGGTTATACCTACCCCCCCCCAAAAAAAAACAGGGGGAGCGGACCGCGTTTGCTTCCCGAACCGCATCTTTCGCCAACCAGGCATGCTGTCGCTTTTTTTAGTGAGAAAAAATGAGCGCAGGAAGTGTCAGTTATCGTAGATGAAGCGCGGACGGTATTTCGTTCCGAAACGAGAGGGCCTTGCCCCATAAATCGTATATAGGTGCTTATTATACAGTTTTCTCTGTAAAATGCAAGGTCCTTATCGTGGTCATATATCGCTTATTGGCAGCCTCTCATGCAGGAGGGGAGTTGTGATACGAACCTTACCATGTTGCACTGAATTATAGAACCGCATCGACGCAATATCCGCATCTAAATACTTAATATCTTGATAATTTTCCGGTTTTTTGGTGTATACTCATCCAATCAAAAATCTGCCGCCTATGAGCGACATGACCGATCTGCGCATCGGCAGCATAAAAAAAGGAGAGTCCATCAATGACCTTACACGCCATAAAACGCTTCATGACGTCCTTGGCCCCTGCACTTGCCCTCCTTCTGCTTGGCACGACGATCCATGCCGAAGACCGTCCGCTTAAATCAACGTCTGCGGAAGAAAAGCAATCCGTAGAAGACGTGATTCCCTATACCATGGGAAATATCCGCGGACACAGGATGCTGTACAACGAAGGCTGGTTCCTGACCACCTCTACCAGCAGGGCCTTGGATTATGCGAAAGAGCGGTCTTTTGTTTCCTCCCGGTCAGCACTGCAGGCGGTTCTTGCCGGATACCGCAAGAGTTCGTCCAACTATGGGGAAGCGGTTAAGGAAGGTTTGCAGGATTCGGTCAAAACCGGGACCGAGGTCGTAAAAACCGGCACAGCGCTGTCCGGTGATATCCTGGGAGCTACGCAGACGCTTGCCACGAGCGAACTGGCCTATGCACAGGACCGTTACAAAAAAGCTTATGAAACCTTTGTCCAGGGGAATCTTTCGATCGTTGCGCGGACCGAGGAGGAACGGCAGGAACTCATCAATCTGCCCGGTAATTATTACCGGACGCTTAAGGGCGATTTCAGCAATATCATGGACCTTACGGCAGAAGCCCGCGAACGATTTTCCGGCAGGATAGACGCGAACTGGGAACGGGCTTTTCAGAAGGCAGGCAGCGAGTTCCGCGCTGAATATGAAAAATCCGGTCAGAAACACAATTCGCTTACCGCCCTTGGCCCCATCCTCTATGGCTACCTCAAGTCATTTTATTACGGATTGGCGGCGCCTGCTTCCAAGACGATTGTAAAGACCACAACAACGGGAGCAGCCTATGCCGTGTTCCTGCCGATCAGCGCCACCTCGATCGTGGCAGGACGGACCGTGCAGTCAGTGGGGCTTACGGTTTACTACGTCGGGAAAACGGGCGTCAAGATCGTGTCTCCAACCGTGGAGGGCGGACTCCTGAGCGGGTTGTCGCTTTTGTCGCTCAGTGCCGTACCCGTCACCTATGCAGCAGGAGGGACCCTGGGCGCCATCAACCAGGTGGCGTTCTCAACAGCCGGCCCGGTTGTCGGCGTTACCGGGGCGGCCGCGATAGCGACGGTCAATTCCGCAGGGTATGTCGGTTTCCTGGCCTATGACAGTATAAAAGGCACGACCAAGGTCGTTATCAATCAGGCTGCTTCGGGGATCGTGCTTGGCTATAACGCTTTGACCGCTATCCCGACCCACGCGGTAATGGGAGCGGGCGATATTATTGTACTTGCCTGGGAAGGCCCGCAACTGGTCATTGCCGCTGTTTCAGGAAAGCTGAAGAGCGGAGACAAAGCAGATACTGAAATATACTCCCTGGGTGAAATCCCGGTCAACACGGTCGTCGATTTGAAGAAGCTTCGGCAAATGGAAGGCGTGAAGGTCGAGGTGCTGTCCACGGACACGGCAGTCATCAGAGAGGTGCTTCAAAAAATACCATGTGACGCGAGGGGGCAACATGAAAAATGCGAACCGTAACAGGATTGAATTACTTCTGATGGTCACCGCACTGCTGGGAGCGGCCCTGGCCGGATGTGGAGTAAAGACGGCCGATCCGCTCGAGAATACTAAAAAGCTGGTCACCGAGGGCCATATGTCGCTTTACCGGAATGGCGCGTTTCAGGTGCCGAATACGTCGATCTCGCTCATTCCTGCCGGTCCGAGCACACGGGAATTCGTGGGCGAGCTTATGGGTATGCGCGCCGGCCAATCATTTTCAACATCCATTGAGAATGCAGCCCAGTCCGTGTACATCGTTTCAGAAGGCACGAAGCTGACCTACAACCTGGCAAAGGATATCAGCACTGCCTCCAAAACGGGCGCTGATGCGATACAGCAGTACTCGCAAGACAGCAAAACGCTTCTTGTCTACCGTTCTTCAGAGGTAGGGAGCAATATCGTAGGGAAATCGTGGGACCTTTCAAAAACGACCTGGAAAAGCGCAGAAAGAGTCGACACTTCAATTTCACGCAATTCGCTGTCCCTGGGAAATACGATCGGCGATAAGGGGATGGAGCAGGGCATGGCACTGGCCCGGAACTCGGTAACTGCTGCAAAGGATATTTCCTCTGCAAGTGCTTCCCGCAGTGCATCAACGCTTGCCTTTGCCAAAGAGAGTTTTGTAAAGGGATATGTCACGGTACCTGCAAAAATGAAACAACGAGTAGGGGACCTGGGCGAGAGCCTGAAAGACGCGAAGCTTGCTGGTATTGTAAAAGCAGAGAACGAGAAACGGCAGGGCCGCTCGAACAGGGCCGTGGATCTCATATCGAACACGGTCAAGAACTATCCATCGAACGTTTCGGACAGCTTCACCAAGGCAGGGAAGGAACTGAGCGGGTCCTACAATACGACCGGTCTGAGCTTTGCGGTGTTGAAATCCCTGCGTTGGGTGCTGCAGGGTATTCTCTGGGACGCTACCATAGAACCGGCAGTACGCATAACGTCAGCGTCTGTCGGGTACATCGGCGTTAATCTTCTTGCGTTCCCCTCCATGGTCGTTGTTCGAGAAGGGGTCGCCACGACCAAACTGGCTGTGGAAGCGACCTGGAACACGGCACGCATGGGATATGACCTTGTGGCGCCCACGGGCACGGCTGCCGTGGCGAGCGTATTCAGTCTGCTCGACTTCACCGGCTCGAACCTTGTGGCAGGAGGAACCGCTGTCGCGGGAAGCGCCGTCGGCTATACCGAAGCGGGGTTGAGCCAGGCGGCAGAGGTTATCGTAAAAGGCGGAGGCTATGCAGCAGGAAAGAGCGTCCACTATATAGGCGTCCCCCTGGCAAGCGCCGGGATCGCCCTGGGAGGCGGCACGATCGGGACCGCAGTGGGCGCCGCGGGAATGGCAAGCGGCGGGGTCGTCTATGTGGCCGGAGAAGCAGGCCATGCAACAACGCATGTCCTGGGAAATATTATCGCCGGCGCCTCGCTGGTTGCCGGCACAGCCGCATCAGCCGTTGGCGGAGCTGCCTATGGTGTGTATGAACTTTCCAAGGCAGTGGTCGTACCAGCGGGGTATGAACTGGGCGGCGGTCTTGTGCTGAGCTATGGGACCCTGAGCCATCTCGCGGCACATTCCATCCTTGCGGTATCTGATTGTACCTACCTGGTGCTGTCGCTCGAAGGCCCCCGCTGGGTCCTTTATGCGGTGCAGGGAAAACTGGGGGGCGGGGAAGATTTACCTCCGGGAGCGGTTGTCGATCTTAAAAAGATGCAAGAGTCAGGTGAGGTGATCTATTACCTGCCGGTGCCTGATGATGAAATGGCAAAGGTCGTGAATTCGGTATATGAGGAGCTGCCTGAGATGAAGGCTGAGGTCAAATAAGCCAAACCGTTTGGACACGCAAAAAGAGCGGATGAACGTCGGATAAAGGCGGATAAAGAGGGGGAACTATAGGGGAAACTATGGGAAACTATAGCGTCAAGTCTTTTTCGTTGCATTTTCATCTTCTACAGCGCAAGACTGTGAATATTTCAAGGAGAAAGACTTGGCACTAATGACCCCTCAGAGCGGGAGGACCGGTGACCGTGATGGAGTTTTCTCAGAATACCTGGCATGCTCCGGCATCACTCGAGACCGGAACGGTCGTTTTTGAGATAAAGCAGGGGCCTTACCGTCCGATCGCTGAAAATAATCTGGCAGCCTGGGCGCCAGCTGAAGGCATGCCTGCGGCAGCGGGCTTTCGCGCATGGTACGGTCGTGCAAAAATCGGGGATCTACCGCCGAAGAGGTGACGGCGCGCCTGACGTACCATGACAAGGTACGGCATTCCGCCTCGAACGCACCTCAGGATAACGATCGTCAAACCTGCGTCCGGTTGCCTCTAGACCGATTCATTTCAGGCTTCCGGCATTTTTTCCGTGCATTCCCGGTGCAGCTGTGTTAAACAACACCATCACTCTGGGGAACATCCTGAAGGGTGGGCATTTCTTTTGCCCACTCTTTTTATTTGGGGGACACAATGGCTGACGTCGTTGAGCATATACGACAACTCCTTGACCCGATCCTGGCCTCCCTCGGCCTTACGCTTTGGG
>JANPMZ010000089.1:0-1630 GCA_031427195.1 Nitrospirota bacterium | reverse complement strand
CCCTGAGCCGGGACAACTCCCTTTGCAGTTCTTCAACAGTCATATCCTCGTATTTTTTACCCATAGCTGCGCATCCCTCCCGGAAAGATCATGAGATTATTTGCCTGAGGTGCTCAAGGGCTTCATTCCGGTCCTGAAGCGCGCCCGCCGCCTGTTGCTCCCTGATGTCATCGAGGATCTCGCGAAAGCGCGGACCGGGCCTCAACCCGCGCGCGATAAGGTCCCTGCCGGTCACGAGCGGTTTTGCCTCAGCTTTGAGAAACTTTTCGTAATAATAGGTGAGCACCGCGGCCATGGAACGCTCCGTGTCCGTGAACTGCTCTTTGGGCATGAGGTCGAACGTGGCGCGCGCGTCCGCCTGGGCAAGGATAAGGCTTTCCGGCAGGCCATCCCGCATGTCACGGCAATAGCGGTACAAGGCGTTCTTGCTCGGGCCACCCGGTGCAGAGAGGTTAAAGAGCCGCATGTGCTGCCTGATGATGCCGGCTACCAGCGCCTCGGTATCGCGCGAAAGCCTGAATCGTTTGCACGTTTCCTTCGCTTTCTCCGCGCCGATGCCGTCGTGATGGTAAAAATGGATGCGGTCGTTCTCCTGGGTAAACGTCTCGGGCTTTGCAATATCATGCAGGAGGCAGGCAAAACGGAGCGCAGCCTTGCGGGGGACCAGCTGTTCGAGCGGTTCGTCCAGGTGCTTCTGAACGCGGTCGGCATAGGCCGGAGAGATCTTCGGCAGGTCCTCCATCACGCTGTCCACATGCTCCGTCGCTTTGATCGAGTGGGTCCGGACATCATAGACATGATACCTGCCGGGCGCAAACCCCCTGAGCGCCTCCAGTTCCGGGAGGAGCTGCGGCAAAAGGCCCAGGGAATCCAAAAGCGACAAGTAGGCGTCTGACCCGCGCTGCGACAGAATCTGAAAGAACTCATCGCGGATCCGCTCAGGCGCCGATTGGTTGATCAGAGCGGCCCGGGACCGGATATACTCCTGCGTCGAAGCCTCTATGGTGAACCCGAGCGTTGCTGCGAACCGGACGGCGCGCAGCAACCTCAGCGGATCTTCGTCCAGCACCGCAGGCTTTGTTATCCGGATGAGCCTGCTTTGTATGTCCTCTCTGCCGTTAAACAGATCGACAACGGTGTCAAGCGATCCGGTTCGGAGAAACTCGCGCAAATCGAGCGCCATGGCGTTCATGGTAAAATCCCGGCGCCCGAGGTCGGCCTGCAGGTCGGCGCCTTCGAAGTTGGTGAAATCTAATTGAAGCGTCGCTTCATCCGTTTTTTTTATGACGCGCGTGATCCGGCGATCTTCGTCAAGAAAGAAAAAACTTCCGTTGATCTTTGCGGCGAACGAACGCGCGACCGTCTCGGACCCCGATGGCATCATAAGGTCGATGTCCCTGAACAGCTGATTCGCAATCAGCAGATCACGGACGGAACCACCAACGAGGTAGATGCTGTCAGAGGTGAGTGAAAGAAGTGGCGAGAGATATGTCAGGGCTGCGGTATTCATAGCTAGGGTGAGGCTGTCGTTTGTTTAAAGAAAGTACAATACTATACTTGCAACGCGGGTTAAATGCAAAAGTTCGGATTTCTGGTTTCGGACACATCGGCTTCCGCGGACGCGGTGATG
>JANPMZ010000088.1:0-13888 GCA_031427195.1 Nitrospirota bacterium | reverse complement strand
CCGTTCTGAAGCGGACAGAAGAGCTTACGAAAACCCATGAGGCCCTGAAGAAGAGTTACATCGACACCATTCAGCGCCTGACCATGGTCGCGGAATTCAAGGACGAGGACACGGGCGCGCACATCAAGAGGATATCCCATTACTGCGTGGTCCTGGCGAAGAAGCTTGGCTGGAAGGATGATGCCGTCGAACTGATCACCCATGCCAGTCCCATGCACGATATCGGCAAGGTGGGAATCCCCTCCGACATCATCCTGAAACCCGCGCGGCTGAACACCGAGGAATTCGCGCTCATGAAGACGCATACGACGATCGGGGCCAAGATCCTGAAAGGAAGCGGATCAGAGCTGCTTAAATTCGCCGAAAGCATCGCTCTTTCGCACCATGAACGGTGGGAGGGGGGCGGTTATCCGTGCGGTCTGCGCGGAGAGGATATCCCGATTGAAGGCAGGATCGTGAACATCGTGGACCAGTACGACGCGCTCAGGAGCCGCAGGCCCTACAAGGGGCCCTTCGACCATGACACCGCTTGCCGGATCATCACCGAGGGGGACGGCCGGACGAAGCCGGAGCATTTCGATCCTGCGGTGCTCGCGGCGTTTTCCGAGTCCCGGAATCTCTTCGAGGAGATATTCGAGTCGCACAAGGATTAATATGCGCATGCTTTTTAGCTGCATGATACTATTGCTCTGCTTCTGCTCAGATGCGATCTCCGCCGGTACGATCGTGTTGAATACGGCTGATGAATATCCGCTTTCCACGATCGACAACAGGGGTTACGTGGATATGATCATCAGCGAAGCCTTCAAGAGACTGGGGCTCGTGTCAAGGATCGTCCGTCTTCCGTCCGAAAGAGCGCTGGTGAACGCGAACGCGGGAATCGACGACGGCAATTTTGTCCGCATCGCGGGGCTCGAGAAGAGCTATCCGGACCTCGTGATGGTGCCGGAGATGATCACGGAATTCGAGTTTACCGCATTTACAAAGGACCCGTCCATCAGGATACGAGGCTGGAGCGGTCTGAAGCCCTACCGTGTCGGCATTATCACCGGCTGGAAGATCCTTGAGGCAAAAGTCGTCGGGACCCGTTCGTTGACAAAGGCAGGCGACCCGGACGCCCTCTTTGCGATGCTGGCCGGCGACCGGGTGGACGTCGTTGTTTTCGACCGCAGGCAGGGCCTTGCCGTCATAAAGAGGCTTGGCATCGCGGGAGTGAAACCGCTGTTGCCGGCTCTCGCCCGGCAGGACATGTTCCTTTATCTGAACAGGCGTCATGCCCCGCTTGCGCCGAAACTTGCAAACGTTCTGAGGGAGATGAAGCGCGACGCTTCGTTTGAACGGATCGTAAATTCGGTCATGCGTAAGAAGGAGTAACCATGGACGCTCAAGCGGAAAAACGGCTTCCCCGACAGGGTTTGGGAAAACTCTTGTTCATCAGGGTCCTGCTCTTCAGCCTGGTCCTGACGCTGTTGTTCACGTTTGTCCAGGCCTGGCAGGACTACCGGGCGCGCTTCGCCGATGTTCACCGGAGCATGGACGACATCAATAACGTGCAGGTGAAGGGGGTCGTTGCGGCGCTGTGGAATTTTGATCACAAGATCCTTGCGGCACAGATCGATGGCGCGCGTAATCTGCGCTACATCAACTATGTTGCGGTGATCGACAACGACCGGACCGTTATCGAGGCCGGCACACGAAAAGACCAGGGCGTCATCATCAGGGAAACTCCGCTTTCCTATCGTCATCTGGAAAGAGACGTCCCGCTCGGCGTACTGTATATCCAGGCGGACAAGACGTCGGTCGTCGGCGAGGTGGCCGGCCGGATAGCGAACGCACTGTTGTTTTCCACGGCAACCGTAGCAATAACGGCATTTTTTTTCTTCTGGCTCTTTAACCGCCTGGTGACCAGTCACCTTTACTCATTCGCGAAGTACTTCAGCGAAACGCCTGCCGACCCTGACACCATGTTCGTTCCGCTGCGGCTCAATAAAAAATGGAGACATGATGAGCTCGATGTTCTTGCCGAAGCGGTCAACGATATGAAGGCAAGCCTCTCCGCGACATGCGGCCAGCTCAGACAGAGCAGGGACACGTTCAGCGCATTGTACAACGAAACGCCGGTCCTGATGCATTCCATCGACGCCGAGGGCAGGATCGCCGAGGTCAACAACCACTGGCTCAAGACCCTTGGCTACGAACGGGAGGAAGTGCTCGGCAAAAAATCAACGGATTTTCTGTCCGAGGCCTCGAGGAAGCGCGCGCTGGAGGTTGTCTTGCCGGCTTTTTTCCGGGATGGTTTCGTGAAGGACATATCGTGTCAATTTGTAAAAAAGAACGGCGACGTCATGGACGTTCTTCTGTCCGCCACGAGCGAGCGGGACGCGGCAGGCCGCGTTGTTCTTTCCCTCACGGTCATCGAGGACGTTACGGAGCGAAAACGTATCGCTAGAATACTGGTGGAAAGCGACGGGCAGTTCCGCGCGCTGGTCGAGCAGTCGATCACCGGCATAGCCGTAATACAAAACGGCATATTCGCGTATGTCAATCCCCGCCTGGCGGAGATGTTCGGGTATCCGCCCGGCCAAATGATCGGGCTGTCCCCGACGGACTTCGTGGCGGAACCTGACCGGGAGATGATCCGGGAATCCCTTCGGAAGTGGATGTCCGGCGAACTATCGAGCGAACAGGTTGCCTTTCGCATACTGCGCAAGGACGGGGCCGTGCGGCATGTCGAGCTGTTCAGCAGCGCAATCATCTATAAGGACGCCCGCGCTTTCCTGAGCACGCTTCTGGATATCACCGAACGCAAGAAATCGGAGCAAGCGCTGCGGGAGAGTGAGGCGCGAATCAGCCTTATCCTGAATTCCACCGCGGAAGGCATCTATGGCCTTGACCAAACAGGAAACTGTACGTTCTGCAATGCAGCGGGCGTCAGGATGCTGGGGTATCGCAGCGAGCAGGACCTCCTGGGAAAGAACATGCACGGTCTCATGCATCATACGAAAGCGGACGGCACGGCATATCCGAAAGACCAGTATCTAGCCGTAAAGGTGCAGAGCGACGGCGAGTATGCGCACAGCGACAAGGAAATTCTGTGGCGTGCGGACGGATGCAGCTTTCTCGCTGAATATTGGGCACATCCCATACAAAGAGACGGTAGGACGATCGGCGCTGTCGTGACGTTCATCGACATCACGGAACACCGGAAGCTGGAGGATCAGCTCCGCCAGGCGCAGAAGATGGAGGCGATCGGGCAGCTTGCCGGCGGCGTGGCTCATGACTTCAACAATATCCTTTCCGCCATTATCGGCTACGGTCATCTGACCCTGATGAAAATGCAGGAGAACGATCCGGTCAGGCACTATATAGAACAGATTCTCCAGTCTTCGGAGCGCGCGACGGCGCTGACGCAAAGCCTGCTCGCCTTCGGCAGGAAGCAGCTGGTGAAAAAAGAACTCATTAAGCTGGACAGCGTGATCGGGAATTTCGAGAAATTCCTCGCCCGCCTGCTCCGGGAAGACATCGAGCTGAAAACGCAGTATTCTGATGAAGAGCTGACGATCGTGGCGGATCGCGGCCAGATCGAGCAGGTGATCATGAACCTCGTCACGAACGCGCGGGACGCCATGCCGGCAAAAGGACGGTTGACTATAGAAACAAGGCTTGAGGTCCTGGATGAAACCTTTGTGAGCGCCCACGGATACGGCAGGCCGGGGGAGTATGCCATGATCTCGGTATCGGACACCGGCATCGGGATGGACGAGGCTACACAGCGGAAGATCTTCGAGCCTTTTTTCACCACGAAGGAGCAGGGAAAAGGGACCGGCCTTGGTCTGGCGACCGTGTACGGCATTGTCAAGACGCATGAAGGGTTCATCAATGTGTATTCCGAGCCGGGCAAGGGAACCGTCTTTCATATCTATATCCCACTTGTGCGTTCCGCGGAAGAAGTGCGGGAACCCGTCGCGCAGGCACCCGTTCCGCTCAAGGGGGGGACCGAGACGATCCTGCTTGCCGAGGATGATGAAAGTTTGCGCAAAATGACATCGGTTGTTCTGCGGCATGTGGGGTACGCCGTTATCGAGGCGGAAAACGGACAGGACGCGGTCAGGCGGTTCATTGAAAACAAGGATGTTATTCGGCTGGTTATTCTTGACGGCATCATGCCCGTGATGAACGGGAAGGAGGCCTATCGGGAGATCAGCGCGCTTTGTCCCGATATGCGCTGCATTTTCATGAGCGGATACGCGGAGGATATCTTTACCAAGGACGGCATTCTGCAAACCGATGTGGAGTTCATTTCAAAGCCGGTTACGCCCTCCGCGCTTCTTCATAAAGTGAGGGAGGTCCTTGACCGGTAAGAAGGCCATGGTTTGCGCAGTGTTTCTGTTTGAGCTTACCATCCGGCGTGGTATGGGCGGGGTGAGACAAGCCAGAGACTGGTTGAAATAGATTCTGGAGTATACGCTTAAACCCCGTGTACTTGAAAAGGAGATTACTGATGTCCTCAAATAAAATGGTTTTGATAATTTGTCACACCGCATCGGGGAGAATGTACCTTGGCGTGCTTCTTAAGCGTATATGGTATACGCCCCTGCTCGCCGGCACTGTTGAGGACGGAATCCGGCTTGCAGACCAAAACAGCTTCAAGCTTATCATTATCGACGGCGACGTTGCTGAATCGGACCTCACGAAGATGCTCTTGCTCCTCAAGAGCCAGCCCTCTACCAAAAATATCCCCCTCGTGATCGTCATGACCAGGGAAAGCGCTGAAATGAACAAAAGCCTGCTGGCCGACGGATGCTCCGCCATTCTTACGAAACCGGTGGATCTCTCGCTCGTCTACGGTGTACTCGGGAAGTTGACCGACGAGCAGCGAAGCGCTCCTCGGATCAACACGAAATTTTCCGTCAGCATCCAGGAAGAAACACCGGCAAAAAAACTCGTCTGCATCAATTTATCGGAAGGCGGCATGTATCTTCGTACGCTCAACCCTCTCGACGAAGGCTCCCTGATTCATGTCAAATTCACGCTGCCCCATGACACAACAGCTATAAACCTCGAAGCCGAAGTCGTAAGATCGGCCCCCCTGGCGGACCAAATAGAAGTGGAGCCGGGGATGGGTCTTCGCTTCGTATACGTTCCGGACAGCGTCACCTCTCTGCTGAGGAATTTCATCCAATGGGAGATGATAGGAGACCTCAACTGGGAGCCGAGTATGTGATTGCGCTTCCTTGCCTCGTCGTGCTTTGAACAAAAACCCGCTTGATTATTTCCCCGAAAAGAAGTAAACTCCGTAAACTGAAAAGCCGGTCCCTGGCACGGTTGGGGCTGCGGGCTTCTGCCTGCCGGTCAAACGGCGTGCGGCGAGGCAATCTCTCTCGACCCGGTTGGGACCAAATCAAACAGAACAGGGAGCAATGACATGAAGAGACTTCTCGCAATGTGCGCAACGATCCTGGTGCTTTCGCCGTTTGGTTATTCGGCGTATGCTGCACCGCAGCACGGCAGCACGGCCCCGGCAAAGCCGCACGCTATGACGGCGGATGACAGCGCCGGGCCTGATCTTTCCGGCAAAGTCGTGGAAACGATGAACGCCTCGGGCTACACCTATGTGCTGCTCGAGAAAAAAGGCAAAAAGACCTGGGTGGCGGTCACGGAGATGAAGGTCACGGTCGGCAAAGAGATGGCGTTCCTGCCCGGCTCACCGATGTCCCAGTTTACGAGCAAAAGCCTGGACCGCACCTTCGATATGATCTACTTCTCGGGCGGACCGGTCGTTTCGTCCACCGCAGGCAAGATGTCCCCGGACTCCTCGTCCGGCAGTAAGTCTGCTGCGTCGGCAATCGACAAGGTGGTCAAGGTTGAGAAGGCTGTTGGAGCAAATGCCTATACGGTGGCGGAAATATACCAAAAGACGGCGGCGCTGAACAAGAAGACCGTTATCGTAAAGGGCAAGGTCGTGAAAGTGTCTGCCGGCATCTTGGGGATGAACTGGATCCATATTCAGGACGGCACCGGCGATCCCAAAAACGGCAGCCACAACCTGGTGGCAACCTCGGATGACCTTCCGGCAAAGGGCGACGTCGTCACCTTGAAGGGCGCCATCATCAAGGACAAGGACTTCGGGTCCGGCTACAAATACAGTGTGATCATGGAAAAGGGGAGCATTCAGCGCTAATCGGGTAAGACGATCAGAGCGATCCAAAAGCCCCTTGCTGAAGCGAGGGGCTTTTTTTAGGTGACTGTCTTCAACGGCGAATGAAAACCCCTCACCACCCTCTCCCCTCGGAGGAGAGGATAAAGGTGCGGGGGATTAACCAGTAAAAACAATGCTTGACAAAACAGGTGCTTTTGGAAAATAATCGTTTTCCCTGACAGCACAACGGCAGGGTTTCAGCAGAGAAAGGCGCCCTCTATTATGAGCAGAACGATTCAGAAAGTATTGATAGCGAACCGTGGCGTTCCCGCGGTCCGGATCATGCACACCTGCAGGGACCGCAAGATATCGACCACGGCGGTCTACAGCACGCCCGACCGTCTGGCGCACCATGTGTTCATGGCCGATACCGCCGTGCATATCGGCGAGGCGCCGCCGGTCGAGTCCTACCTTAACATGGACAAGATGATCGCGGCCGCGCTCCAGAGCGGATCCGATGCCATCCATCCCGGCTGGGGGTTCCTGGCAGAGAACGCGGACTTTGCCCAAAAGGTCATCGACGCAGGCCTCATCTGGATCGGCCCTTCTCCTGAGGTGATCAGGAAGATGGGGGACAAGATCCAGGCCAAGATCCTGGCCCAGAAGGCCCATGTGCCCACCATCCCCGGCGTCAGCAATGTAACAGACATCGAGCAGATAAAAAAATGGATGAAAGCCGAGCAGGTGCCTTTCCCCATTATTATCAAAGCCGCGGCAGGCGGCGGCGGCAAAGGCATGGTCAAGGTCGAGAGCGACGACCAGATGGCCCAGGCCCTTGCCCAGGCGCGCTCCGAGGCCAGGAAGTCCTTCGGGTCCGACACTATCCTGGTCGAGAAATACATCGAACGTGGACGGCATATCGAGGTCCAGATCGTTGCCGACGAACACGGCAACGTCGCCCATCTCTATGAACGCGAATGTACGATCCAGCGGCGGAACCAGAAGATCATCGAGGAAGCCCCGTCTCCCACGCTTGACGACGGCCTGCGCCAGGAGATCTGTTTCACTGCGACGCGTCTGATGCGCGACATCGGGTACACCTCGGCCGGGACCGTGGAGTTCATCTTCGACTCCGTTACGCGCAAGTTCTACTTTCTCGAGGTGAACACGCGGCTGCAGGTGGAGCACGGCATCACGGAACTGATCACGGGCCTCGATATCGTCAGCATCATGCTTGATGTGGCCATGGGGAAAAAGCTGCCGTTCAAACAGTCCGATATCCGTCCGAACCGCTGGGCGCTGGAAGTGCGGCTGAACGCGGAGGACCCCAAGACCTTCAACCCCTCCTTCGGCGCCATCACCAGACTCCAGGTTCCCATGGGACCCGGTGTTCGGGTGTCCGCGGGCGCCTACGAGGGAGCCGACATACCGCCCTATTACGATTCGCTGTTCATGCTGCTGATGACCGCGGGCGCGGATCGCGAAGACGCCGTGCGGGCCATGGACCGGTCCATCAGCAGGAACCTGCGCGTCGAGGGGGTAAAAACCCTTGCCCCGCTGCTGCTCAGCATCATCCGTCACCCCGCATTCATCGCCGGAGAGTTCTCGACCCGGTTCATCGAAGAGCATATGAATGAGCTGATCTCCATGTTCCAGGAAAATGACAGTGAGGACGAGGTGCTGAAGATCGCGCGGTATGTTGCCGAGATCTCGGCGCTGGGGCCGCAGAAGTGGATGTAGGTGTGGCATTGCGGATTTCGGATTTCGGAATGCGGAATGAAGTGCAAGGAAAGAGAAAACCCGGGTAAGAAGTCAGGAGTAACCAGGAGAATTATGGCAGATCCTATATTTGTAAAACCGGGCATGACGCCGAAGGAGATCGTGAGCGCGGTCCGCTCGCTACCGGGGGTCAGCCTCACGTCGGTCGCTATGCGCGACGCGGGACAGTCGGATTTCAAGAACCGTCATCGCATCTACGACCTGAAATCGCTTGCCCCGTTCTACAACACCATGGGCCTCTTCAGCGCCGAAACGCACGGCGGTGCGCGGTGGCACGTGGGCATCATGAACCGCAGGGAGAGCCCCTTTGAAGAAGTGAACCTCCTCCGGGAGCTGATGCCGAACGTGCTGCTACAGACGCTGATCCGGGAGACGAACCTGTGGGGTTACCGGCCCTATCCCAAGAACGTGATCGAGCATGCAGTGTCCAAGGTGGACATCGACGTGTGGCGGTGCTTCTCGTTCCTGAACGACGTGCGGAACATGCGCTCCGTGGCCGAGGTGGTCATGAAGCGGGGGCGGCTGTTCGAGCCGACCATCTCCTTCACCGTGGCGGACTGGGCCACAAACAAGTACTACCTGGGCGTCGTCCGGGAGATGGTGGACCTTTGCGGCGGCACGGACGAGATTGTGCTCTGCATCAAGGACATGGCGGGCGTCGGCGATGTGGGCCGGATCGGGAATCTCGTTGATGCGATAAAACAAAAATATCCGAAGCTCGTGCTCAGCTATCACCGCCATATCACCGACGGACTGGCGGTCCCCGCATTCCTTGCGGCGGCAAAGGCAGGGGTGTCGATCTTCGATGTTGAAGAAGATTCCCTCGTACGGTTCTACGGCCATTCGCCGATCCTGGCGATCCAGGCCATCTTCGAAGAGTCCGGCATTCCGGTGCATCTCGACCGGGCGCAGGCCGAGACGGCGGTGCAAAAGGTCAGGGAGTGGATCGGCCATTATGACTGGGCGGAGTCGCCGTTCAAGGGACTGGACCACACCGTCACGCGGCACCGCATGCCGGGCGGCGCGTTTCCCAGCTCCTTTGAGCAGGCTGACAAGGGCGAGTTCCTGCATCTTATGCCGGCCATCCTGAAGGTCATGTCGCTTTACAACAAGATCGTCAAGTATTTCGACGTTACCCCCGGCTCCCAGGTGACCTGGGTCACCTGCAGCGGGATCGTGAACCGCTACGCAAAGGAGCAGGGCGACCGGGGGGTCAAGCATATCATCGACCTGCTGACGAAATTCGTCGTAGAAAAAAAGCAGAACATCGATGCTCTGGACAAGGCAGAGCAGGAAGAACTGCTGCAGCTCTTTAGTGCCGCTCCGGGAGATTTCAAGAACCTGCTGCTCGGCAACTATGGAAAGCTTCCTGACGGCTGGCCCGCGGAGTGGGTCTATCGCAGCACCTTCGGCGAGGAGTGGGAGGCCAGGATCAGTGAGCGGAAAGAGAGTTCGCCGCTCGATTCCATGCCGGGAGACGATCTGGACAAGCTGCGCAAGGAACTGCAGGAGCACGTGAGCAGGGCGGTCACGGATGAGGAGTTCATCCTCTACCTCATGCACCCGAAGGATGCGCTCGAATTCATGGAGTTCCGCGCCAAGTTCGGCGAAGCGCCGCTCGTCCTTCCTACCGATGTCTGGAGAAAAGGGCTCACCAAACCCGGGGACAAGGTGGATTTCGAACACTGGGGCAAACCCAATTCCATCGAACTGGTATCGATCGGCGCGGAGCATGAAGGCGTCATCCACGTCGTGATGCGGGTCAACAACCAGACGAGGGTCTACACCGTAGTAACGCCGCGGGCCAAGAAGACCGAGATCCGGATGGCAAAAGGCGCGAACAATATCGGTGCGCCGATCAACGGCAATCTCTGGCGCATCGGCAATCCCGCGCGCGGCCCGATCAAGGCGGGCGATATCGTGCGCAAGGGAGAGGAAATCGCAAACCTCGAGGCCATGAAAATGGAGAACGCGATCCTGGCGCCCATGGACGGCCAGATCTCCGAGGTTTGCGTGAAGCTCAACGAAACTGTGCAGGAAGGGCAGTTGTTGTTCGTGATCGACAAGGCGCCGGTCGGCCAGGAGGCCAACCGGGCTGCAGGCAGCATTGTGGTGTAAGTCGTTGTCCTTTGAGCGTACCAGTGCCCGGCCGGACCATCTTGGCTGGGCTTTTTTTGTTTTTTCAATAAAACAGTCGCGGATTCAAATCTGAAGTGCAACTTTTGCAAGTGAATTTAGGTGGTGCGATGTGTTAGTATCGGCGCCACTTAAACGAGCAAACAAAAGGAGCACAGATGGAGCTCTACAAACAGCTCACCAGCGCAAAGACATCGGGAGAGCATAGGGTCTTTACTCTTGACATTTTTCAATGAGGAACCGCGAAGGACGCCGAGGAGGGCATCCCCCATATTTATACAAAATTTACAGAAAAATGAGTTTTACCCTTGACAACTACCCTGATATATGATTAAATTTGGTCAATTAACTATAGAAAAATAAACCCAAACTTAGATTCAACCTTATTTTTAGACGCGGTCCATCAGGGGAGAAGGCGTTATGAAGACATCGGAAATCATCAGCAAGCTCGATATCCCGAGGCACAAGCTGTATTACCTTGAGCAGAAGGGGTACGTCAAGCCCAAGCGGATCCCCATGGGCGATTTGGAGGCGCGGGAATTCAGCAAGCAGGACTTCGAGCGTGTCAAAATGATATGGAAATACCTGAAGCGCGGGTTCAAGCACAAGGCGGCCTTTCAAATGGCCTCGGAAGAGCTGAAGGCAGGGAAGTAACGAACTGAAATGCGGAATGCGAAATTCGGAATAGCCATTGTATCCTGGACCTGTTTTTGCAACGCTGAACGCTGAACGCTGAACGCTGAACTTTTATAACCTATGGGACTCTTTTCAAACGATAGAACGGGGATCGACATCGGTGCGGGAAGCATCAAGGTCGTGCGCATCGCGCCGGGCAGGCATCCCAGGCTCCTGTCCGCAGCGCTCGTGGAGCTGCCCCTTGACCAGGCCAGTGCCACGGCCATGAGCGCCGACCTCAGGTATCTCCAGTCCAAAAAGAAAATCGGCCGCAAGAACGTCGTCACCCTCATCCCGGGCAAGGACCTGACGATCCGGTCCCTCACCCTGCCCAGGATGCCGCTCAACGAGCTGCGTGAGGCGGTACGCTGGGAGGCGAAGCGGCATGTCTCCTATCCGCTCGATTCGGCGCTGGTAGAGTACCTCATCGTGGGAGAAAAGCAGGAGGGCGCGGTAAGCAAGTACGATATCGTCATGATCGTTGCTGAGCGAGGAAAGGTGCTCGAGCACCTTGTGCCGTTTGACGAGTCGGGGATCAGCGTGTCGGCCGTGGACGCAAATGCCCTGGCCCTTCGCAACGTCTTCCGGCTCCGCGAGATACCCGACGACGTGAACACGCTTGTCGTGGACATCGGCGCGGGAAAAACCGAGATCAATATATTCAAGAGCGGCACGCTCCGCTTCAGCCGGTGCATCGAGAGCGGCGGGATGGACATGACCCGCGCCGTGTCGGATGCACGGGGAATCGGGTTGGCCGAGGCGGAAGAGCTGAAGCGCAGCATGAATGTGCTCACCCCGCCCGAGGATGACCCGGTCGTTGCCGCGGTCCGGGTCCGGCTCGACGCCTTGCTCATGGAGATCCGGCGGTCGGCGGATTACTACAAGACCACGTATCGCGAGAAGGGCGTGGAGGGTGCGATCCTTACGGGGGGCGTTTCGCTCATGCCGGGAATGAAAGAATATTTCTCTCAGTCGATCGAGGGTACGGTGGAGATCGACCAGCCTTTTAACGGCCTGGCATGCAAAGACATTCTGCTGGAAGAATTCGGGCCCTATGCGCCGAGATTCTCCGCGGCTGTCGGGCTGGCGTTGCGGAGAGCATAAAAGAACATGCCATCAGTAAAAGACTATATCAATCTGCTGCCGCGTGAGGAGAAAAAGCCCTCGTTGGTCATGAGCCGGGGGGGCCAGCTGGCCATCCTGTTTACGCTTGTCTGGCTTGGGCTGTTCGGCTGGCAAATGAATCGGCAGTGGGAGGCGGACCGCCGGCTGGCAACCCTCCAGGGTCAGCGGCAGGCGCTCCAGCAGCAGGCGAACGTCATGCTGAAGGAGCTCGGTATCACGACGGCGGCGGGATCGAGCCAGGAAAGGGCCGCCCTGGTCCAGAGCCTGCTCAACGAGCGCGTGCTGTGGTCAGAGGTGTTCAAACAGTTCTCGCAGATCGTTCCCAAGGGGCTCTGGTTCGACGGCCTGGAAGGCAATACGGCGGGGAAGGTGGAGGTCAGGATCAAGGGGGGCGCGTTCACCTATGGTGCGGTGGCCGAGTTCATGAGCGCCATGGACAAGTCCGGATATTTTGCGAACCCGCATCTTTCCTATGCCCAGAAGGCCGTGGTCCAGGGCCAGGAGATTGTCGGCTTTGAGATCATCAGCGGGATCAGGAAAAAACAGGGGGCGCAGTGATGGCCGATAGAAAAATGATCGTGGCGGAAGCCTGGCAAAAGCTCACGACGCGGGAGCGGGTTATCGTGCTCATCACCCTGCTTGCTGTTCTGTTCGCGCTCCTCTTTCAGTTTCCTTATACGCGGCTGGTGAAGCTCGCGGATGCGCGCGAGGCGAAGATCATCGTAGTTGAAAAGGATATTGCAGAGCTCACGGTCCAGATCGCCGACCTCTCCCGTCGTACGGCGGCTGATCCAGCCATCTCGGCCGGATGGGAGCTGGGTGACCGGAAGAGCGTGGTCCTTTTTCTTGAGGACGTGTCCGGTGAAGCGCGTCGGAATGGGGTCAATCTGGTTTCCGTTTATCCTGCCCAGCAAGTGGACAAAGAGAAATACAGCGAGGTCTCGGTGAACCTTGACCTGAAAGGCCGTTACCGGGAACTCGCGGACTATTTTAAAAGCCTTGAGAAGCTGTCCAAGCTCGTGAGTGTGCGGAAAATACGCATGGAGTCCTGCCCGGACTCATCGTCCGTATGCGCGGCCCAGGTGGAAGCGGTCACCTATATGGCGAAATGAACCGGATGCGGAATGAAAATCCGTGAAAGAACCGTAGGGAGTGACGAATCGTCTAACGTCAATGAAGAAAATAATATATATAATCATTATGACCGTGGTCCTCGCGGCCGCTGCCCTGGCGCAGGAAGAGGCAACAGATCGGGACCCCTTCTATTCCACGGAGAAGAGGCCTAGAGCGCCTGCGCCGGTTCCGGCAGACAACGCGTGGGGGAGGGACCCATTCACAAATCCTCTCGCGAACAGGGCTCCCGCACGCACGGAACGGGGACCTGATGCCCTCAACAAAGGTCTCACCGGCATTATTTACAGCAAGGATATCCGTCTGGCCATCATCAACGGCGAAGCGTTGAGCGAAGGCAGCAGCATCGGCGACAGGAAACTGGCGTCAATCGGCATGCGGAGCATAAGGTTGAAGAATGCCGCCGGCGGCATGGAGGAAGTATTTTTGCAGGACTTCTTGATGCGGAAATGAAGAAGCGGCAAGAGCAATCGCAGTGTCCCTTGAATCCGGCGAAGAGGGTATTCTCTGCACTTCACCACCGATCGCAAACAGGAAAGACGGCGCGGACTTATCCGGAGGTGTTTATGGTTTCAGCAAGAGGGTATATTTGTGCGGCACTGGTGTTCCTGAGCGCAGCATGGCTGTGCGCTGTTCCTGCTCTTGCCCAGACCGTGGACATTACAAAAAACAGCTCCCAGTTCTCACTGGAATTCCGCGACGCGGACATCAAGGACGTGCTCAGGGCTGTCGGCCAGGCAGCGAACCTCAATATGGTCGTTAGCGATACCGTGACGGGACAGGTCTCGCTGAGCCTCAAGAATGTAGATATTATGGACGCCCTTGAGTCTATCCTGAAGACCAAGGGGCTTACCTACGTGCGGGAACGGAACATCGTGCGGGTGGTCGCTGTGGCTGATGCAA
>JANPMZ010000087.1:0-2369 GCA_031427195.1 Nitrospirota bacterium | reverse complement strand
CCGTCAATCAGCTGCACAGCGGCGGTACTTCGGCCGCTGCCCACGCTGGACGGCAAACGAAACTGGCCGCCGGCACCGTCATGGCAAGACCGCTCCGCATACAATACCCGGACGCCGTTTACCACGTCACGTGCCGAGGCAATGAAAAGCAGAGTATATTCCGGGATGACGCTGACCGGAGCCGCTTTCTGCAACTGCTCAATCAATCGATCAACATCTATACCGTCAAACTCCATAGCTACGTTCTGATGAACAACCACTTCCACCTGCTGGTCGAAACGCCCTTGGCGAATTTTCAGAATTCATGCGCCACTTCAGTATCGCCTACATAGGATATTTCAACCGCAGGCACAACCGCGTCGGTCACCTGTATCAGGGAAGATTCAAAGCTATCATCGTAGACAAGGACACCTATTTCTCCGTTCTGTCCCGCTATATCCATTTAAACCCCGTAAAAATCAAAGCGCTGAAAAATGTCGAGCCAAAGGAAAAGTACCGACATCTTGTTCGCTACCCATGGAGCAGCCTTGGCGGGTATCTGAGCAAACGGAAGAAGCAGCACTTTGTTGAATATAAACTCGTTCTTGCAGATTATGGCGGGGACACCGATAAGGCCAGAAAAATATATAGAAAAACCCTTATTGAGGAAATGACGCAGGGCCAGGAGATTCACGATCAGGTCACCGGTCAGACCGTCTTTGGAGGAGAAGAGTTCATCGGCTGGCTGAAGGAAACGTTTCTGCACGAAGAGAAAGACCGTGAGGCTCCTGCGCATCGGGCACTAAAACGTCACCGGTCACAAGCGGAGATTATTGATGTTGTCGTTCGTAAAACCGGCAAGACGCTGAAAGGGATCAAGCAGGAGAAGGGGCCGCTTCGTCAGATCATCATGGATTTACTGCATCTGCAGGGTGGTTTGACGAATCCGGAGATCGGGCTGTTGTTCGGATTAGACTATTCATCGGTAAGCCAGGAGCGTAAACGGTTGCGGCAACGTTTGGAGAAAGACAAGAAGGTATTTGTATTATACCGAGATATTGAACAGGAAATGACAAGGTTAAAGAAGTACCCAAAGGTTCCCTGATCCCGGCGGAGTTATTGCCGAGGTTGGATAGGCAATTGCACTTGACGTTGCCGTCCCTTGCAGGTAAACTGTATTATAATAAAAATCAGGCTGAAGGAGACCATGATCATGTTGTCGCTTACCATACCAGATTCGGTGCTGCATTCGCTCAAGCTTCCCGAAAAAGACACTCCCGAGCGACCTTATGAGGCTGTTGGCCGTGAAATTATATGAAAAAGGCGCTTTGGGCATCGGAAAAGCTTGCGAACTGTGCGGCAAAAGCAGAACGGAGTTTCTGCAGGTGCTGAAAGATGACGGTGTCTTTCTGAATTTTGATGACGCCGAGCTTGACCGTGACCTCGCCAATATGGAGGCCTTTCGGTGATAGTAGTCAGCGACTCTTCACCGCTCATTGCCCTTTCCTCCGTGGATCGTCTTGACCTCATGCAACGCTTATTCGATACGGTCATCATCCCTGTGTCGGTGCGCGACGAAGTTATGGGCACGGCAGCGAAAATCGCGGAAGAATTGCCTACTTTCATCCACGTTGAATCGGTTGTTGCGGAATTGCCAGTTCGTTTTTTGAAGATGAACATCCATGCGGGTGAAAGCGAAGCGATCGCCCTCGCGCTGGAACGAGGCATACAAGGCATTATTTTGGATGACAAACTGGCCCGGGAAATCGCTGCTGAGCTTGGTCTTAAAGTCATCGGTACGCTGGGTTTGCTCATCTTGGCAAAGCGGAAAGGTTTTCTTTCCGAGGTGCGTCCCGTCATGGCCCAAATCATCGAACGGGTGAATTTCCGCATCGCCCCTTCAGTGCTCAACCGCGCACTATCCCTTATCGAAGAAGCCCCACTGTAATCATAACTTGCTGTCCCTGAAGAGTAGAGCAATTTTACGATGATTCCAACCAGCGGGTCATGTGGGACGCTGTGTCCCGCGCCCTACACCCGCGCGTTGAACCTGTAAGAAAAGTCATTTCGTGCTATAATGACGGCATTAAAACGTAGTAAAGCATCATCAAAACCCCTCAGTTTGCAGGTCGGGTAAAGCGCTGCGAAACCCGACTATTTAAATGCCGGCAAGATGTGCCACGCCAACTGCCACGTTGCTGGTGTATTCATCGTTCATCTGAACGTTATAGCCTGAATTCGATGATAATTTTTGCAGGCTGATATTGCACTGTAGTAGGTGAACTCGCTAACATTCCTCTTTTGGAGACGATGCCAGACACAGATCGCATTGTGCAGCATGGACGGGGAACTCCCCTTGAACTACAGCGAATACCGGCAAGACTCCGGCA
>JANPMZ010000086.1:0-8423 GCA_031427195.1 Nitrospirota bacterium | reverse complement strand
GCCTTTTTTACGATTCCGCCCGAAAAGGAGGTTTAGGCAATGGAAGCATTTTACGTAATGGTTATCGGAACAATCATTCTTGCATTGATAGCATTTTATCTTTCCTACCGCGAAGACCATCCACGAAAGGCCAAATAAAATACGAGGGGGTATCATGAAGACCACTCTTGACAATAGACGACGCTGTTCTTAAAAAGGTCATGGAAGCGTCCAACCCAAATCCTCGCGTTAAAAAACAGCGTCGAATTCATAAAATGGATCGGCGACTATTCGTAATAGCTAGTTCACATGGATTCCTCAAGACATCTTCGTGATTGCCGACCACGCGCAGCATGATCATGTCATGGTCAAGGGTAAACGTGATCCGGTACGGATTTTCACTTCCCGGCCTTTCGCCTGCCTTTTTTCAAATCCGCGAACAGCCGATCCGTTTCGTGCCCGGCGTATGACTCGGAAACCCTACCCTCCTTTATGTCCTTCTCCGCAGCCAATTCCAGCTTTTTCCATTTTAGTGTATAAAAATACGGCTGGGTCGGATCGATCAGGGACAAGGTTTCCTTATGTTGTTTCCTAAATTGGGACATTTGCAAGAAGCTCGCATGATAGGAACTTCGTACGAGCGGGCCTGCCACAACGTGTTTGAATCCTAAAGACATGGCCTCTTCACGGAAAGATGTAAATTCGTCAGGTGAATAATATTTTTCAACGGGCAGGTGGTTCCTGCCAGGCTGCAAATATTGGCCGAGCGTAAGAATTTGGCAATCAACACCGCGTAGATCATGCAGGACCGACATCACTTCATCCCTGCCCTCCCCCAAACCCAGCATAAGTCCGGTTTTCGTTATGGCGCCGAGTTGACGGGCCCGCGACAGCAATTCAAGGGAACGGTGGTACAGCGCCTGGGGCCTCACTCTCGAATACAGGGAAGGTGTGGTTTCCAGATTATGATTCAGCACATCGGGCGACGCATTGAGAACGGTTGTGAGCGACTCAGCAGATCCGCGGAAATCCGGTATGAGAACCTCGACGCGGCAATCTGGAGATGAATTGCGGATCGCTTTGATGGTTGCTGCAAAAATTTCTGCTCCGCCGTCGGGAAGATCGTCTCGCGTGACCGACGTTATCACCGCATATCTCAGGTTGAGTTCTGCTACCGTTCTGGCAACTCGCGCCGGTTCATCCCTGTCTATGCCCGAGGGTATGCCCTTCGGCACATTGCAGAACCGGCAACCCCGGGTGCAAACATTTCCCAGTATCATGAAGGTGGCTGTTCCGGCATTCCAGCATTCGTTCTGGTTCGGACAGGCTGCGCTCTGACAGACCGTATGCAGCTTGTTCGTGCGGATCAGTTCCTTGATGCTCCGGTACTGTTCGCTCGTTGTAAGGCTGATCTTGAACCACGGGGGCAGTCTTTTTTTAACTTCAGCAGGCATCGCTTATGTTTTTTTTCCATTCAATGCCGCTTCAATGACCTGGTCTATGGTGTCAACGAATACGAAGGTCATCTCCTTCCGAAGTTCTTCAGGCACGTCGTCAAGGTCGTTCTTGTTTTTTTCCGGCAGGATAACGGTCTTGATCCCCGCCCTTCTTGCCGCAAGCACCTTTTCCTTTATCCCGCCGATCGGCATCACCTTGCCCCGCAGCGTTATTTCTCCGGTCATGGCCACGTCGTGCTTTGCCACTCTGCCGGTGAGCATGGACACGATCGCTGTTGTCATCGTGACGCCGGCCGACGGCCCGTCCTTTGGTATTGCGCCAGCGGGCACATGAATATGTATGTCGGATTTCTCAAAAAAATCCTTGCTTATGCCGAACGTCTCTGTCTGCGAGCGCACATAGGATAGCGCGGCTTGCGCCGATTCCTTCATGACGTCGCCAAGCTGGCCGGTGAGCATCAGTTGCTTATTTCCCGGCATTATGGTTGCTTCGATAAAAAGGATGTCCCCTCCCGTCGGGGTCCATGCCAGGCCCGTGACCACACCGGGCCGGTCGATCATGACCGCGGTTTCAGCAAAGAACCGCGGGTTGCCGAGGTAATCATGGAGACTTTGCGCCGTGACCGTGATTGGCGTAGGTTTGCCTTCAGCCACGGCTTTGGCGACCTTGCGACAGACGTTCGCAATCTCCCGCTCCACATTCCTGACCCCGGCCTCGCGGGTATAGTCCTTGATAATGCTCCTGAGCGCGTCCTCTTCAATTATGATTTCTTCCGCATTCAGCGCATTTGCCTTGACCTCTTTGGAGATGAGATACTTTTTAGCAATGTTCAGTTTTTCGTTCTCGGTATATCCGGGCAGGCGAAGCAATTCCATGCGGTCAAGGAGCGGCGCCGGGATCGTGTCAAGCTGGTTCGCCGTGGTGATGAACATTACCTGGGAGAGATCAAAGGGCACATCAAGATAATTGTCCCTGAAATCCTTGTTCTGCTCCGGATCGAGCACTTCGAGAAGCGCTGATGAAGGGTCACCGCGCCAGTCCGCTCCGACCTTGTCCACTTCGTCAAGCATGATAACCGGGTCTTTGGTCTCCGCGCGCTTGATCGCCTGAATGATGCGGCCGGGCATGGCGCCGATATAGGTGCGGCGGTGCCCACGGATCTCAGCTTCATCGTGGAGACCACCCAGGGACATGCGCATGAACTTCCGGTCCAAAGCCCGCGCAATGGACTGGCCCAAAGAGGTTTTACCGACGCCCGGAGGGCCGACGAAGCACAGGATGGGCTCTCGCATCTTGTTGCTCGCTTGCGTCCCACGGTCCTGGCCCAGTTTTTTTACCGCAAGGTATTCCAGGATCCGGTCCTTTACCTTCTCCAGATCGTAATGGTCCTCATCGAGCGTGGCCCTTGCTTTCGTGATGTCTATGGGCGACGATGACGTTTTGTTCCAGGGAAGACCGGTCATCCATTCCAGGTAGGTGCGAATGACAGAATATTCAGGCGAAGACCCCGAGAGCTTTTCCATGCGCCCAAGCTCCCGCTTCGATTCTTTTTCCGCTTCGGGCGTCATCTTCGCTTCTTCGATCTTTTCCCGGAGGCTTTTTATCTCCGAGCCGTCGTCACTCTCTTCGCCCAGCTCCTTGCGAATGGCCGAGAGCTGCTGCCGCAGCAAATACTCGCGTTCGGCTTTTTGCATTTGATCGCGGGCCTTGCCCTGGATCTTTTTGCCTAGTTCGAGCACCTCGACCTCACGGTTCAGATGCTGCATCAGTTTCGCAAGTTTGTCATGGACCGGGTCGGTTTCGAGTATCTCCTGCCGCTGCGCAAGGTCCAGCCTGATGTTCGTTGCGATCAGATAGGCAAGCTGACGGGGGTTATCGATGTTGACGGCGGCGGCGGACAGTTCTTCCGGCATGTTCGGCGTGAGCAAAACCAGCTTCTGGAAAGTCTCGGAGAGGCCGCGCATAAGCGCTTCGGTTTCCACGCTTTTGTCAATGATGTCCGGCAGTGCCCTGGTCCGTGCCCTGATATAGGGTTCGTTCTGCGTAAGGTTGAGAATACTGATACGTTCTATTCCCTGCACCAGGACCCGAAGCGTTCCATCGGGAATCTTGATCATTTGCAGAATTCGGGCCATCGTTCCTATCGAATAGACATCGTCAAGGGTTGCAACTTCGACATCGGCCCTCTTCTGGGACGTAAGACCGAGGATCTTGTCCCCTACCGCCACCTCATTGATAAGCTTGATCGATTTTTCTTTGCCGATTACGAGCGGGTAAACGGTGAGCGGATAGACCACCGTGTCCTTCAAGGGAAGGAGCGGAAGCTCTTCGGGTACGGTTGGCATGGTGTCAATATCTGTTTCAGGCTTTATGCTGTCCATGGTATCGCTCCTGGTCGGTTTATTGAGAAGCTTTTCAAAAACATCTCGTATCTTCAAAATATATTCCCTGCTTTTACCGTAGTTTTTTGAGCCTTATCTCTAAAAGACCGTTATGATACTCAGCAATGACGCTTTCGTAGTCAACCGGTAAGGCCAGGCCCACTGCGGATCTGAAATTGCCGTACTTGATGCCCAACTGGTGGCAGGAATGCATGTCAATGAAAGCAGGCTGGTCACGCTTACCCTCAACTACCAGAAGATCGCTGAAAAGTGTTATGGCCATGTCCTCTTCCCTGATACCGCCAAGTTCCATGATAACAACAAGGTCGAAGACTGTTTCGTAAACATCGGTCGGCGGCCTCCAGATGATCGCTGATAGCGCAGGCCACGACCCAAAGGATTCCCAAACAGCGTTGTAGGCCTCGGGGGGCTGAGCTTTTCTTGTATAGTTATAAGCGATATAGCGATAGCGCAATCAGTGTTCCTCCTTGAGATCGTCAGGGAACATCGCACTTATTAGTATAACGCGTTTTACCGCAAAGTAAAACCTGAAAAAACGAAATGGAATAAGGCGAGCGGAAAACTACAACAATGTTCCCTTCCCCTGAGGTTGATTGAAAATGAAGAGACCCGCTTTCAGTCATATCCCGAAAGCGGGTCTCTTCATTCAGTTCCGCAATCCGCCTGTCCTCGGCTTCCATGGGGGCAATCCACAATCCGAATTCCGCAATGCCGTTAAGCTCTTCCCCTCGCCAGATCATTCAGCCGCTGCACCCGTTCTTCGATCGGAGGATGGGTGCTGAAAAGCTTCATTAAACCCCCGCCGGTCAGCGGATTCACGATGAACATATGTGCCGTGGCAGGCTTGGCATCCGTCATCGGTATCATTTGCGACCCTTTTTCCAGCTTCAGGAGCGCGCTTGAAAGCCCAGAGGGGCTTCCCGCTATGCCAGCGCCGCCTCTGTCCGCCTCGAACTCCCGGGAGCGGGATATTGCCATCTGCACCATCATGGCGGCGATAGGCGCCACGATCATCATGACGATCGCCACGATGGGATTTCCTCTTTCGTCATCATTGCTCCTGCTCCCCCCGCCGAAGATCATGGACCACTGCGCCATCTGGGCGAGCATGCTGATCGCGCCGGCAATAGTAGCTACGATTGTGCCGGTCAGCATATCGCGATGCTTGATATGGGCCAGTTCATGGGCAATAACGCCGGCCAACTCATCGCGGGAAAGGATGCGCATGATACCCTGCGTAACAGCCACGACAGCATGCTCCGGGTTGCGACCCGTGGCAAAGGCATTGGGTGTATCATCGGGAATGATGTACACGGTCGGCATGGGCATGCCGGCCTTCTGGACCAATATGTGCACGATGGCATAGAGCTCAGGCGCTTCAGCTTCGGTCACGGGCTGGGCCTTATACATCCTGAGGACTATTTTATCGCTGAACCAGTACATCCCGACGTTCATTATGGTCGCGATCATAAGGGCCATGATCATGCCGCCTCTGCCGCCGAGGGCGCCACCGATAGCAACGAACAGCACCACGAGAAAGGTCATTAAACCTACTGTTTTTAATGTGTTCATAAATTCCACCAACCTCCATGAAAATGCTTATTTGACTGCATGGATAAATTACCACAGTAGCCCCTCTTCAGTCAATAGAAAGGAAAATACTTTTCTATTGACAAGGAATGGCCACTTTGTTATATTTGCCAAGTCAAAAAGCAGAAAACAAACTGCGGGTGTAGCTCAGCTGGTAGAGCGCGACCTTGCCAAGGTTGAGGTCACGGGTTCGAGTCCCGCCACCCGCTCCATTTATTCAGTTCAGAGTGCAGAGTTCGGAGTTCGGAGTTTACCATTCACATCTCGTCACTCTCGACTCCTGTTTCATCCTCTCTCCCAACTCATAACTCGTAGCATACCAGCGGCGGCGTAGCCAAGCGGTAAGGCAAAGGTCTGCAAAACCTTTATTCATCGGTTCAAATCCGATCGCCGCCTCCAACTTTCACGCGTAGCAGGAAAGAAATAGCAAATCCCGAATAATAAATAATATTCAAGCACCAAATCCCAACAACCAAATATTTGGAATTTGACGCTTGGTTATTGGTGTTTATTTGTAAGTTGGTGCTTATTTGTAATTTGGTGCTTGTACCTCATGATGCCTCATGCCGATTTTGTCCATCTGCACCTCCACACCGAATACAGCCTGCTCGACGGCGCCAACTCTCTCGATGGACTGATCAAGAAGGCTGTTGAACTGCGCATGCCCGCTGTCGCGGTCACGGACCACGGCAATCTTTTTGCGGCGCTGGATTTCTACCTGAAGGCCACCAAGGCAGGTATCAAGCCCATCATCGGCTGCGAAATGTACGTGGCTCCCGGTTCCCGATTCGAAAAAACGGGAACAGCAGCCCAACACGATGAAACCTCCTACCACCTCATCCTTCTGGCCCGGAACAAGCAGGGCTATAAGAATCTCGTTAAACTCGTTACCAAAGCCTACCTCGAAGGATTTTACTACAAACCCCGCATCGACAAAGAACTGCTCCGGCAGCACAGCGAGGGGCTTATCGGCATGTCGGCATGCCTCTCCGGCGAGATCCCCCGTCTTTTGCTCCAGGGGCGCTATGACGATGCCAAAAAAGTTGCGCTGGAATACCAGAACATTCTCGGAACCGAAAACTTCTATTTCGAGCTTCAGGACAACGGCATTCCGGAACAGGAACAGGCCAATGGCGAACTGATCCGCTTGTCAACCGATACCGGCATTCCGTTGGTGGCAACGAACGACTGCCACTACCTGAACAAGGAAGACCACAAAGCGCATGACGCCCTGCTCTGCATCCAGACGGGCAAGATCGTGAAGGACACGAACCGCATGAGGTTCTCATCCGAGACCTTCTATGTGAAATCACCCGAGGAAATGAAGAAGGCCTTCGCCCATGTGCCGGAGGCCATTTCGAACACCATTGTTATTGCCGAGCGCTGTAATCTTGAGATGGAGCTTGGCAAGTACCACCTTCCCCACTTTCCGGTGCCCGACGGCGCTACGCGCGAATCCTACATGGCGGACCTCAGCCGAAGCGGTTTGGAAGAGCGGTTCAGGGAGATTGAAGCAATACGCGGCGCAGGGAGCATCGACCGCGAGGCCTATAAAAAGAGGCTGGAGTTCGAGATAGAAATGCTCGGCGCCATGGGTTTTGCCGGGTACTTTCTGATCGTTTGGGACTTCATCCGGTATGCCAGGGAGCATGACATCCCCGTGGGCCCGGGCCGCGGTTCCGCTGCGGGAAGCCTGGTTGCTTATTCGCTCCGCATCACGGATTTGGACCCTATTCCTTACAATCTCCTGTTCGAGCGGTTTCTGAACCCCGAGCGCATCAGCATGCCTGATATCGACGTGGATTTCTGCATGGACCGCCGCGACGAGGTGCTGAAATATGTGACCGAGAAATATGGCCAGGACCATGTGACCCAGATCATCACCTACGGCACCATGCTCGCCAAAGGCGTGATCCGTGACGTTGGCCGGGTGCTCGACATCCCCTACGCGGAAGTGGACAGGGTCGCCAAGCTGGTGCCGAACACGCTGGGCATCACGCTGGAAAAGGCCATGGAGCAGGAGCCGAAGCTCCGGGAACTCAAAAATGACCCGCGCATGGCAGAGCTGATCGAGATCGCTCTCAATCTCGAAGGTCAGGTCAGGCATGCGTCGAAGCACGCCGCAGGCGTCGTGATATCCCAGGAGCCGCTTACCGAGTATCTTCCCCTCTTCAAGACACCCAAGGACGAGATCACCACCCAGTTCGACATGAAAGGCGTGGAGAAGATCGGCCTGGTCAAGTTCGACTTCCTCGGCTTGCGCACACTCACCGTGATCCACAAGGCGGTGGAAACGATCAACCTGCGGCTCTCCAGGGCGCCCCTGGCCAGTGCGGAGCAGTTCGCGATAAGCCGCATCCCTTTTGACGACGCCAGGACCTATGAACTCCTGTCGCGCGGTGAGACCGCAGGCATCTTCCAGCTGGAATCTTCGGGCATGACCGACATCGTTGTCAAAATGAAGCCACAGTGCTTCGAAGACTTGATCGCCCTGGTCGCCCTCTACCGCCCGGGCCCGCTCCAGAGCGGCATGGTGGACGACTTCATCAAGCGCAAGAAAGGCTCGACCAGGATCACCTATGAACTGCCCGAGCTCGAATCGATCCTGAAGGACACCTATGGGGTCATCGTGTACCAGGAGCAGGTGATGCAGATCGCCCGCACCCTGGCAGGCTATTCCCTGGGCGGCGCGGACCTGCTCAGGCGCGCCATGGGGAAAAAGGACCCCGAGGTCATGGCCAGGGAAAAAGTGCCGTTCCTGAAGGGCGCCGAGAAGCTGGGAGTAAATCTCAAAAAGGCCGAAGCCATCTTCGACCTTATGGCGAAGTTCGCCGAGTACGGGTTCAACAAATCCCATAGCGCCGCCTACGCGCTGGTCTCCTACCAGACCGCCTACCTGAAGGCGCATTATCCGGTCGAGTACATGGCCTCCCTGCTCACCAGTGAAGTCCAGGATACGGACAAGGTGGTCAAATATATTTATGCCGTGCGCCA
>JANPMZ010000085.1:0-2370 GCA_031427195.1 Nitrospirota bacterium | reverse complement strand
GACATGACGCTCAATAACTTCGAGCGCTTTGTCAGCGGCCTTGACGATGTCCCGGCGTTTGTATCGCTTCTTCGCGCAAACCCCGCTGTGCTTGCGCCGCTCCTGACGGTCTTTGGCGCGAGCCGCTTTCTTTCGACCTTTCTTGTTTCTCACCAAAAGGACGGACTGTCACTCCTTTGCAATGCAGAATTTCTTGCACATCCAACAGGCGCGCCTGTCCTTGCCGCGCGGCTGGATGTCCTGTTCTGCGATGTCCGGGACGACAAGGACGTGTTCCGCGTTCTGAGGGAATTTCGAAGACAGGAGATGCTCCGCATCGGTTTGCGCGACCTGCTCGGCAAGGCCGACCTCCAGGAGACGGTGACCGAACTGTCCGACCTCGCCGAGGTCTGTCTGCAGAAAGCGTACGATTGGGCTGATCGGGAGCTGCAAAAGCGCTATGGCCGACCAGTCGTCCTGCAGGAGGACGGGACAATGCGGGCCGCCGGTTTTGCCGTCATTGCCATGGGCAAGCTCGGCGGACGCGAACTGAATTTCAGCTCCGATGTGGACCTCATGTATGTATATTCAGCGGACGGCGAGACCGAGGGGACCGTTTCAGTTGACGGCGTTACAGCGAACAGGATCACGAACCACCAGTATTTCATCAGGCTTGGCGAGAAACTGAGCGCGGCCATCGGCGAAAAGACCGAAGATGGGTTTGTGTTCCGCGTCGATATGAGGCTTCGTCCCGAGGGGCAGCGCGGTCCGCTTGCGCAGAGCCTGGGCGGCTACGAGATCTATTATGAGTCCTGGGGGCAGACCTGGGAGCGTTCGGCGCTCATCAAGGCGCGGCCCGTGGCCGGCGATGCATCCGTCGGCAGGGAGTTCCTCGAACGGATCACGCCCTTTGTCTACCGCAAGTATTTGGACTACAGCGCCATTGCCGAGATCCGCGACATGAAGCAGAAGATCAACAAGGATGTGGAGCAGAAAGGAAAAACGCACCGCGACGTAAAGTTGGGCTACGGCGGCATCCGTGAGATCGAGTTCGTGGTCCAGGCGCTGCAGCTCATTTATGCCGGCAGGGACCGGTCCTTGCGCGAAAAGAATGCGCTCAAGGCGCTGCACATGCTCGCCCAGAAGGGGCTGATCACCTATCAGGAGCGGGCAGACCTGTCGAAAGCGTATGTGTTCCTCAGGACCGTTGAGCACCGCATCCAGATCCTTGACGATCTTCAGACGCAGACCATGCCGCTGGAAGACCGAGAACTGCGCACCCTGGCACGCCGCTCGGGGTATCTGACGCCCGGACAGGAGGCTACGCTGCTGCTCCGGGACTATGCCGAACATACGCACAAGGTCAGGAGCATTTACAATGATCTCTTTGCATTCACCGGCGAGGACAGTTCGCCGCGGACAGGTATGCATGAGTATGACCTTCTGCTCGATGCGTCGATCACGGAGCAGGAATCTGTCGCCGCCTTTGCGCGGTTTGGGTTCCGCGATCCGGGCAAGGCATACCGCAACCTGCTGATGCTGCGCGAAGGGCCGGCCTTTGTGCACCAGACGCCGCGGAGCCGCAAACTATTCAATGATATCTTTCCCGCTCTTTTCCACGGGCTCGTTTCTTCGCCCGACCCGGATATGGCGTTGAACCACCTGGAGTCTTTCCTGGCGGCGCAGGGCTCCTGGGAATCCTTCCAGTCGCTGGTGAGGCTCAATCCCGACGTGGTAAAAACGCTCATTGCGGTCTTCGCGAACAGCGAATATCTGTCGCGCATGCTGATCAGCAGGCCGGTGCTGATCGAGAACCTGTTTGAGTCGCGGAAAGCTTTCGGGATAGGCACCGCCAGGGTGTTCTCGCAGGAACTGACGGCGCTCATGGACAAGGCCCCGGGCCTCTCGGAAAAGCTCGATGCGCTGCGCCGGTTCAAGCATCGCGAGGAGCTCAGGCTCGGCATGGCAGATCTGCTCGCGGGAGCAGATCAAGCCGTGGTCTGTCGCGATCTTTCGAAGCTGGCGGAAACATGCCTTGTCGCGGCGCTTGCGCTTGCCGGGGCGGAGCTCGGGAAGCGCTACGCCCTGGAGTGGCAGGTCGCAGGTCTGGCGGTGATCGGCGTGGGCAAACTCGGCGGCAGGGAGCTGACCTACGCGTCAGACCTTGACATCCTCTTTGTCTTCTCAGAGGAGCGTGCCGCGCTTCCACCCGCGGGCCTTACCGTGTTCGAATATTTCAGCAAGATCGCTGAAAAGACGATCGCTTATCTTTCGACGCTTACGCGGGAAGGCTATGTGTTCCGGGTGGACACGCGGCTCCGGCCGACCGGGTCCAAGGGGCCGCTCGTGCAGAGCGTTGAAGCTTTCAAGAGTTACTATGCGAGCAAGGCA
>JANPMZ010000084.1:0-3578 GCA_031427195.1 Nitrospirota bacterium | reverse complement strand
CAGACGCTCCGCATCTATGAGCGCGAGGGCTTTATCAAACCGTCGCGAAGCGGAGGGAATACACGGCTTTATTCCGAGGATGACATCGAGAAGCTCGAAATGGTTCTGCGGCTCACCCGCGAACTCGGCGTCAACCTCGCGGGCGTCGAAGTGGTCCTCTCGATGCGTGAGAAGCTGGAGCAGATGCAGCGGAGCATGGAAGAGACGATCGGACAGCTCCAGGAAGAACTCTTCGAAATGCGGCGGCGGGAGGAAATCCGGAAAGCAAGTATGCGGGTGAGAAGGATCGTGGTGGAGTGATTCGATTGCGGATTTCGGATTGCGGATTGCGGATTAAAAAAAACAAACCGAACAATCATGACTTTGAATTTTATTCCGCAATCCGAAATCCGCAATCCGAAATGAATTTTGCAGGAGGTGTCCCATGGCACGGTATGACAAGTTCACCTTAAAATCACAGGAAGCAGTGCAGGCGGCGCAGGAGCTTGCCGGCAAGCTTCATCATCAGCAGATCGAGAACGAGCATCTGCTCGCGGCGCTGCTGGAGCAGACGGACGGCGTGGTGCTGCCGCTTTTAAAAAAGCTCGGTGCTGACCCCGGCAGGCTGAAAGCGGACCTTGACGGAGCGCTTGCCCGGCTGCCCAAAATTGAGGGGCTGGTGCAGACCTATCTCTCCCCGCGTCTGAACAAACTGTTCGAACGGGCGGAGCAGGAGGCCCAGCGGCTCAAGGACGAGTATGTCAGCACGGAACACCTGCTGATCGCGGCTGCGAACGGCGACGGCCCGACGCGGGAAATTCTGACGCGCCACGGTGTGACCAGCGACGCCATTTTCACGGTCCTGGTCGACATCCGCGGCAGCCAGCGCGTTACCGATCAGAATCCCGAGGACAAATATCAGGCCCTGACCCGCTACGGCAGAGACCTGACCGACATGGCGCGGCGCGGCAAGCTCGATCCGGTGATCGGCAGGGACGAGGAGATCCGGCGCGTGGTCCAGGTCCTGTCGCGGCGGACCAAGAACAACCCGGTCCTGATTGGCGAACCGGGCGTGGGCAAGACCGCCATCGTCGAGGGGCTGGCGCAGCGCATCATGAGCGGCGACGTGCCCGAGGGCCTGAAGAATAAGCGCGTGGTGGCTCTCGACCTGGGAGCGCTCATTGCCGGCGCCAAGTATCGCGGCGAGTTCGAGGACCGGCTCAAGGCCGTGCTGAAGGAAGTGACCGAGGCGCAGGGAGAAGTGGTACTGTTCATCGACGAGCTGCATACCGTGGTCGGCGCCGGAGCTGCCGAAGGCGCCATGGACGCGTCCAACATGCTGAAGCCCGCTTTGGCGCGGGGCGAGCTCCGGTGCGTCGGCGCGACGACCTTGAACGAGTATCGCAAGTATATCGAGAAGGACCCGGCGCTGGAGCGGCGGTTCCAGCCGGTGCTGGTGCGTGAACCCTCGGTGGACGACAGCATCTCGATCCTGCGCGGCCTCAAGGAACGCTATGAGGTGCATCACGGCGTGAAGATCAAGGACGCGGCGCTGGTGAGCGCGGCGCTCCTGTCGCACCGCTATATAGCAGACCGGTTCCTGCCGGACAAGGCCATCGATCTGATCGACGAAGCCGCGTCGAGGCTGCGCATGGAGATCGACAGCATGCCCGTAGAGCTTGACGAAGTGGAGCGCCGGATCCGTCAGCTGGAGATCGAGCGGGAAGCCGTCAGGAAAGAGACGGACCCCGCATCGCGCGACCGGCTGGCGAAGATCGAGAAGGAACTCGCCGATCTTTCAGAAAAGCGGGGGGGCCTGCGGGCGCAGTGGCTGTCCGAGAAAGAGGGCATCCAGAAGATCAGGACCATCAAAGAGCAGTTGGAGCAGGCGAAGATCGACGCCGGGAAAGCGGAGCGTCAGGGGGACCTGGGGCGGGCGGCCGAACTGCGGTACGGGAAATTGATCGAACTGCAAAAGCAGCTTGCTCATGAATCAGCAAAACTGAGCGAGATCCAGTCCGAGACCAAGATCCTCAAGGAAGAGGTGGACGAGGAGGATGTGGCGGAGCTTGTTTCCAAATGGACCGGCATCCCGGTGAGTAAAATGCTGGAAGGGGACATGCAGAAGCTGCTCCACATGGAGGACCGTCTCCGGAAGCGCGTGGTCGGCCAGGACGAGGCCATCGTTGCCGTGTCCAACGCGGTCCGACGCGCCCGGGCCGGGATCCAGGATCCGAACCGACCGATCGGGAGCTTCATCTTCATGGGGCCCACGGGCGTGGGCAAGACCGAATTGGCGCGGGCGCTTGCCGAGTTCCTGTTTGACGACGAACAGGCCATGATCCGCATCGACATGTCCGAATACCAGGAGCGCCATGCGGTATCGCGCCTCATCGGCGCGCCTCCGGGCTATGTGGGCTACGAGGAGGGCGGACAGCTCACCGAGGCCGTGCGCCGCCGACCCTACGCCGTGGTGCTCTTTGACGAGATCGAAAAAGCGCATCCCGAAGTGTTCAATACGCTCCTGCAGCTGCTCGACGACGGCAGGCTGACCGACGGCCAGGGGCGGACCGTTGACTTCAAGAACACAGTGATCATCATGACCTCCAATATCGGCAGCCAGTATATCCAGGATATCCAGAACGACGAGGAGGAAATGGGACGGCGGGTCATGGAGGCGATGCGGCAGCATTTTAAACCTGAGTTCCTGAACCGCGTGGACGATATGATCGTTTTCCACCAGCTGGACGCCGAAGTGCTCAGGCACATTGTTGTCATCCAGGTGGGCCTGGTGCAGAAGCGGCTTGCCGACAAGAAGATCGGGATCGAGCTTACCGAGGGGGCCAAGGAGCTTATGGCCGAGGAAGGCTTTGACCTGGTCTACGGCGCCCGACCGCTCAAGCGGGTCATTCAGCGGGAGCTCCTGAATCCCCTGGCCGCGAAGATCCTGTCCGGCGAGATACGGGAAGGTTCGCAGGTGGTCATCGATCGGGACGACCGCCGTCTGGTGTTCCAGAGCCAGGCCGGCGTCGCAGGCGTTTCATAGCGGTTTTATACAGAAGCGGCAGACGCTGCGGGCCAATAATTTCATTTGCACCGCAAGTAAATATGGTATAGTATCAGGTAACTTTTTGAGTACCTTTCCCGCCCGGGAGCGTTCCCGGCAGGAGTGAAGAAGGTCGTGCATGCCCAGAAAAATGAAGGCCCCTAAAGACGCAATGCCGGAAACCGTGCGGGATTTTAAACCGCTTTTTTACCGGAAGCTCATGGAAACGCATTTGTTCTATGAGGTGGGGAAAACCATTGCTTCAGAGCTCGAACCCTACGACCTGGTCCAGAAGGTCATCACCGCGGTTGGAAAAGTGATCAACTTTGAGGACGTCATCGTTTACATGGTCACCAAGGACATGACCACGCTGGAGCCCTTTTATTTTCAGGGGCCCCTCTTCAGGGGGAGGGTTCTGGGTTCCATCTTTTTCGATAACGGCGCGCCGGGCCAGATCGCCGCCACAGGCGAGCCGCTTTTTTTGACGGACACCGCCGGGTTCGAAGGGTTCATCCAGCATCCTGACGAGGCCCGGAAGGGCGGAAGCTTTATG
>JANPMZ010000083.1:0-2657 GCA_031427195.1 Nitrospirota bacterium | reverse complement strand
GCATAATACACCGTCTGATACACGCCCAGATCGAGCGCCCCTTCGGTAACCGGAAGCGTCACGTTGTGGCCGGACAGAAGCGACATGAGATGCGCCCGGGCGTTCTGCCTGATATCGGTACGGTCATGCTGGTACTCGCCGGCGGGGACGATCCTCTCCATGAGGCCCATGAAGTCCCCGGTCAGGGATGCGTCAGAATCGCTCACATAGACCGATGCGCTCGTGTGGTGCGGGAACAGCAGGACCATTCCGTCCTGCACGCCGCTCTTCGCAATGATCTGGGACACTTCCCGGGTGATGTCGCGGACCTCTCGTTTGTCCGCCGTCGTTATCCTGATAAAATCCCGGTAAGTTTTCATACGCACCTTTCCTGAACGCCTACAACCCAATCTTCTTTTGATAGATCATCTTGACCAGGTCCTCGCGGTGAATGATTTTTTTTTCGATCAACAGGGTGATAAGCGCATCGAGACGGAGACGGTCCTCCTGCGAGCCCTGGCGGGAAGCCTCGTCCTGGGCGGCCGCCGCGACCTGCATCTCATTGCTGTTCATCATGAGGTCGCTCCCGAAGATGATCTCCATCTTGCCACGCTTGCCGAACAGGACCGCCTTCTGCGCACGAACCACGTCTTCGCCGTCGTAATATTTCCTGATGGCGTCCTTGATCTCGGACTCCAGCGCCAGCGCCGGTTTGACCAGAAAGCCGGTGCTGAAACTGAGGTCGTCGATGGCCTCCATATCCAGCGGGTCGGACATGGCAATCACGATCGAGTTCCCTTCTTTTCTGACCGGCATGACCCCGTATTTCTTTGCCACATCGGCCTTAATGAGCAGAATCGACTCTGCGGGAAGTTCAGGTTCGAACAGGTCCACATAGGGGATGCGCAATTTTTCGGCAATCACCCTGGCAAGCTCCTCCTCGCGGACGAATTCCAGTTCAACAAGGATGGATCCCAGCTTGCCGCCCCAGTTCCGCTGGTGCGACAGTGCTGCCTGGAGCTGAAATTCATCGATCAGGCCGGCTTCCTTCAGAATGTCACCGAGCTTTTTCTTTTCAGCCATAGACCCTCCTTTTCACAATATTTCGTGTACCAACAAAAAAAAATTTACGTAATTATAAGCTATGGACGCATGGGATGTCAATCTTTTATACCCATCCGGCCACGGTCTGCATTGCCGCGGGGAGAATCACGCAGCACTGCTTCCGCCAGCGGCTCCCTGGCAAACAGATGCCTGCTCTCCACATCGCCAAGCGCTGTCAGGAGGCTGGCCTTGATCCCGGGCTGCTCGCGCTCCAGGGTGGAGAGAAGGTTCTTGATCCTGGTGCGCTTCAGATCCTGGTCGCCGCAGGCGGGGCAGGCGCAGCACGTAATGGGAAAACCGGCCCTGGCGGCGTAGCGGATGATCTCATCCTCGGGCACATACACCAGCGGCCGGATCACGATATTACGGCCATCGTCTGCCGTGAGCAGCGGCGACATTGCCTTTATTTTGCCATTGTAGAACTGGTTCAGCAGCAGCGTCTCGATAAAGTCCTCTCGGTGGTGCCCCAGGGCGATCCTGGTGCAGTCGAGCTCCCGGGCCTGGGTATAAAGCACACCACGCTTGATGCGGGCGCAAAGCGAACAGGGGGTATCGTCAGGCCCCAGTTTTTCGAGCATCAGTTCGTGGATCGGCGCCGGGACGATTCGATAGTCGTACCCCTGCTCCCGGAGATAGGCTTCGATGAGGCTGGTCTGGAATCCGGGAAATCCGGGATGGACCGTGACCGCAACAAGTGAAAAACTGATCGGTGCCCGCTCCTTAAGCCGCGTAAGGACGCGCAGCAGGGTCCAGCTGTCCTTGCCGCCTGAGAGCGCAACGAGGATCCGGTCGTGGTTCCGGATCAGCCCGAAATCGCCGATAGCCCTGCCGACAAGCTTCCGAATACGGCGTTCGTGGTGATCAGTAGCGCTCATGGGGAAATCCTACGGACTGGCGGAATATAAGTCAATATATTTATGAATCGTCCATGAACATTGATGTTTATTCGGTTGACTGACCCTCACCCTCCCCAACCCCTCCCATCAAGGGAGGGGCTACGACGTGCTCCCTCTCCCCTGCGAGGGAGAGGGCTGGGGTGAGGGGGAGTTACACCGCACGCAAAAAAAGGCCCCGGAGTCCTCTCCAGGGCCTTTCAGGAAGATCGAACTCAAGTGTTATCTTTTTTTCTTCGCCTGTTTCGAAGCCTTTTTCACGGCTTTTTTTGCGGTCTTTTTCTTTACCACTTTTTTCGCTGCTTTTTTTACCGCTTTTTTCTTGGCCGGTTTTTTTGCTGCTTTCTTTGCCGCCTTCTTTTTAGCCGGCTTTTTTGCAGCCTTTGTTGCCGTCTTCTTCGCTGCTTTTTTCTTGGCAGGCTTCTTCGGTGCTGCAGCCGCAAAACCCAGCGCCTCAGGCGCCTTCACACCTGCGGTCTCCATGCCGCAGCAGTACACCGGCTCCTCGTATACCTCGCCGGTCCTCGATACATCGATCCTTCTGCCGCAGACCCTGCACTCATACTGCACAATCTTCTCGATACCCATATGCATTCTCCTCCTTGGTAAGCTGATAGCCCGCGATGCGGGAGTGGTCACTGATCAATGACGATAGCTTTGTGAGAATACTCGGAAAACCGC
>JANPMZ010000082.1:0-7050 GCA_031427195.1 Nitrospirota bacterium | reverse complement strand
CACCCCGGACGAAGTTCGAGCACCGCTCCGGCGGGCGATGGAAAAACGAAAGCTGGAGAAAGAGAACATCGTCCTCCGGTCGCAGCTTGAAACGCGGTATTCCTTCCGGAGCATCATCGGCAACAGCTCCGAGATCCGCGAAACCTTCCGGGTCATGCGCCACGCCGCTTCGAGCGAGTCCTACGTGCTCGTGACCGGAGAGAGCGGGACCGGCAAGGAACTGGTCGCCCGCGCCATCCATTCGAACAGCGTGCGGGTGCGCAGAAAGTTCGTTACGGTGAACTGCGGCGCTATTCCCGACGGGTTGATCGAGTCCGAGTTGTTCGGCCATGTGAAAGGATCGTTCACCGGCGCCATAGCGGACAAAAAAGGGTTAGTGGAGGAGGCGGACAAGGGTACGCTGTTTCTGGACGAGATCGGCGAGCTCTCGCCGCCCTTGCAGGTAAAGCTCCTACGCGTGTTGCAGGAAGGGGAGTTCACGCGCATCGGCGACACCCAGACGCGGAAGGTGAACGTGCGCGTGGTGGCTGCCACAAACAAGGACCTGAAAAAGGCGATCGCGGACAAGCTGTTTCGGGAAGACCTCTATTATCGCCTGAATGTGATCCCCATTGAGCTGCCGCCGCTCCGGAGGCGGCAGGAGGATATCCCGCTGCTCGTGAACCACTTCATCGAAAAGCACAAGACCAAGGCTCCGGAAAAGAATATCACCGGCATAGCCAAAGACGCCATGCAATCGATCCTGAATTACCACTTCCCGGGCAATGTGCGCGAGCTCGAAAACTCCATTGAATACGCCATAGCCTTTACAACGGGTCCGGAGATCGGAAAGGACGATCTGCCCAAATATATCCTCGAGGACAGGAAGTTGAGCACTGATGCACAGAAGATCCCGATCATGCCGCTCAAGGACGCGAAGAGCCAGTTTGAGAAGAGCCTCATTATTGCCGCACTCGTCGAATCAGGCGGAAATATTTCAGAGGCAGCGCGGCTTTTGAACGTGCACCGCCAGAACCTGCAGCAGAAGATCCGCCTGCTCGGCATCGACCTCGCGTCGATCACGCCACTGCGGTAAGTTCCCTCCCCCTGTTGATCTATCGAGCGCAAGGGTCCCGATGTCATCCTGCATGATGAGGGGGGAGCATGCATCAGGGTAAACCGCCTATGCTCTGGAACGCTGTTTCCAGTGCGCGATGCTTACCCGCGGATAGTATTGACAGCCTCTGACGGATTTGGTAGTATGCCGCTCTGATTTCGCAACTCATGCATGAACAGGGAGAACACTATGGGCAGGATCCTCGTATTCCTATCACTTATCGCAACACTGCTGACAGCAGGCCCGGCTCTGGCCGGAGCTCAGGCGGCGCCGCTCAGCACGCCGGAGCTCAAGCAGGTCATCGGCTCAGGCAAAAAAAGCACGCTCATCTTCTTCCAAAATCCCCTGGGCGGCCCCTGCAAGGCGCAAAATGAAATCCTGCAGAAGCTCCAGCGTGACAGAAAAAGCAACTTTAACATTGCCAACGTGAGCACCATGAAGCCTGAGGACCAGAAAGCCTTCTACGATTACGGCATCAGGAACCTGCCGATGCTGGTGCTGGTGGACAAGCAGGGCAAGATCAGCCGCGTGTTCCCCCCGGGGATACAAAGCTATGAGGCCCTGGCTGCGGCGCTGGACGGAGCACGCTAATGGACCTCGGCCTGGCGAACATTCTGCTGGCGGGCAGCGCGGGACTGGCGAGCGTGCTCTCGCCCTGTGTGCTTCCCGTCATCCCCGTCATCATGGCAGGGGCGGACCGAAAAGACCGTCTCCGACCTTTGCTGGTGGTCCTGGGGCTTTCCCTCACGTTCATGGCCATGGGCGCGGTCTCGTCCCTTTTCGGTTCGCTGCTGATCGGTCGCACGCGCTCTATCGAAGTGGTCGGCGCGCTGGTCATCATGCTCATGGGCTTCATGGTGCTGTTCGACGTCAGCATCTTCAAGCGGCTCTACCGCCTTTCCAATATACCGGTGAAGACCGAGGGCAGGTTCGGCGGTCTGGTCCTCGGCATGGCCCTGGGGCTGGTCTGGGTCCCCTGCATCGGGCCGTTCCTGTCAAGCATCCTTACCATGGTCGGCACCAGCGGTCAGCTCGTACCCGGCATCATTCTTCTCGCGTTCTATTCCCTCGGCCTCGGCATCCCCATGCTGGCAGTGGCCTACTCTTCCCATCTCCTGCAGAGCAGGCTCAGGGGGCTTGCTCAGCATGAGGCGATCCTCAGGTATGTTGCAGGCAGCATCCTTATTGCTTACGGCCTCTATTTGATCCTCGCAGGGAATCTCGCTTTTTAGCACACGCCATCGGCCGGGGTGTCGCACTGATTGCGTGATCAGGTCCACGAAATGCCCTTCCCAATGAATGAAGCCGGGGTCGCAGGTTCAAACCCTGCATCGCACGCCATGAATTTTCAAAGGGGTTAGCATACGACTGCTAACCCCTTTTTATTTTCTGTGTCAGCCTATACCCTTAAAATACCCCGCCGAAACATGCGAATTCTCTTGATTTAATCGCTCTCCTATACTACCCTCGGGTTCGGGGGATAGATGAATAATTTCAGTGAAAAAGTCAGCTTCATATGGTCCGTGGGCCATATAAACCGAACCAATACCGTGATGTGATGCTGCCGCTATGCGTTCTGCGGCGGCTGGATTGCGTTCTGGAGCCTACTAAGGATAAGGTGCTGGAGAGATACAAGAGCCTTAAGGACGGTAAGATCAAGAACCTTGAGCCGATTCTGAATAAAGTCGCAGGGCAACAGTTTCACAACATCAGCAAGTACACCTTCGAGAAGCTGAAGGGCGACCCGAACAACATCGCCGCAAACCTCACCAACTACATCAAAGGTTTTTCCTCCCCCGCCCAAGCATCATCCTCTCTATTGCCGCTGTTCCGCAAGGGCAGGTAGCGCATGCAGTTGCAAGTTAGGTCTGTCTGTGATTTTATGTCCCGTCTCTAAAATAAAAAAGCCAACCGAAAACGGTTGGCTTTTGTTGTTTGAATATCTTTTCTTCGAAAGAGTTATCCCGCCAGCTGCTTCTCTTCCTCTTCCTGCCTTGTCTTGCACTCGATGCAAAGCGTGGTCACCGGTCGTGCCTCAAGCCGCTTGGTGCTGATCTTTTCGCTGCAGGATTCGCATACGCCGTAGGTGCCGTCGTCTAATCGCGCAATGGCTTCATCGATCTTTTTGAGCAGCTTGGTTTCCCTTCCGCGAAGCCGAAGGACAAAATTGTTGTCGAGTTCCGCAACGGCCTGATCGGTCGGATCGGGGAAACTCTCCTTTTCCGTGCTGATCTTGCTGTTCAGCGTCTCCTCCGCTTCCGTGAGCAGTTCAGTCCGCTGTTTAACGAGCTTTTTTTTGATTGCCAGAAGCTTATTGTCCATCGTCACTACCTCATTATGCTGCCCTGAAACGCAGCGATTGCAGAAAAACATGCGGCGCCAAAGCCGGAATAGCGTACTATATCAAAAAAGCACAGACGAGTCAATCGTAAATTGGTTTCCGCCACCGTGCCGTGTAATTGACAAACACGGAGCGAATGGGTACTATATGTCATGCTGACGGAAAAACAAAAACTTACTCTGGTGATGAGGCTGGGGGTCGAGCTTACCGAGATCAAGGACGTCGACGTGCTGATGGAGTGGATTCTGCATGAGGCGCGGGGGCTGGTGAATGCCGATGCCGGTTCGATCTATATTAAAGAGAACGAAAAACTGAAGTTCAGCTATACCCAGAACGAGACACAGCAGAAAAAACTGCAGCCCGGCAAACAGCTGATCTACTCCACCTTCTCCATCCCGATCAACAACCAGACGATCTCGGGATACGTGGCGAACACCGGCGAGGCGCTTAATATCCCCGACGCGTACAAGCTCAAGTCCGGCCTCCCTTATTCCTTCAACCGACACTATGATGAGCTCTCGGGGTATCGGACCCGGTCCATGCTGACCTTTCCGCTCAAAACCAGCCGGGGCGACACCATCGGCGTTCTCCAGCTGATCAATGCGACGAATGCCAAAGGTACGGGCGTAGCGTTCTCGAAAAGAGACGAGCCCCTGGTCATGCATTTTGCCAACATGGCGGCCGTTGCCATCGAGCGGGCCCAGATGACCCGCGCCATGATCCTTCGGACCATCAAGATGGCCGAGCTGCGGGATCCCAAAGAGACCGGCGCCCATGTGAACCGGGTGGCCGCCTATTCAGTTGTGATCTATGAGATGTGGGCAGGCAAGCGGGGCGTGCCCCGGGACGTGATCGACAAGAACCGCGATATTCTTCGCATGTCCGCCATGCTCCATGACGTGGGCAAGGTGGCGATCTCGGATGCCATTTTAAAGAAACCGGCACGGCTCGATGATGCAGAGCGCGAAGTTATGAAGCTGCATACCGTCATGGGAGCGCGCCTGTTTTCCGAAAAATATTCCGAGTTCGACGACGCTGCCGCGGTCGTCGCCCTCAATCATCACGAGAAGTGGGACGGCACCGGCTACCCCGGAAATGTCAACGTCGACGACGGAAAGGCGATCCCCGGTTACGAGAACAGCGATGGAACGCCGCTCCCCAAAAAGGGGGAAGAGATCCCGGTATTCGGCCGGATCGTGGCCCTCGCCGATGTCTACGACGCGCTGGGATCGCGCAGAGCCTATAAGGAACGGTGGGATGAAACACAGGTGCTTGATGAGTTGAAAGCCTGTTCGGGAACGCACTTTGACCCGGAGATGGTCGAAACGTTCTTCTCCTGCCTTGAGACGATCCGCAGCCTCAGCGAACGCTATCCCGACCATTAACAATGCCAGTATCCAGTATAAGGGCAGGTTTAAAACCTGTCACTACCATCGCATACCCACAACGTTTGTATGAAAAAACAAAAACCTGAAGAACGACCTGCCGCCGATTTCAAAACCAGTCCTTTCAAAGCGCTCAAAGGATTTGCCCCCCAGCCGGTTCCCAAAGAAAAAAAGCTGGCCGCGCCGTTGCCACGTCCCGGGAAAGAACCTCAGGATGAGGACGATGCGTCGCTCTTTTTGCGCTCGGTCGAAGGATCGCGGAGGATCGCGGGCGATCCCGGATCCGCGATGCCACGGGCTGAACAGGCGCCCGAAGCAAAGCCTCAGCGGGAATCGCAGGAGGACGCGCGGCTTTTTCTTCAGGCTATGCAGAAGATCGGCACGACCTTTACACCGGCAGCAACAGAACCGGAAGAGGACGGGGAGGAGCGACGATCGGCAACGAGCCGGACGCGGCAGTTAAGGCGCGGAAGCATCAATATCTCCGGGACGCTGGATCTGCACGGCTATGTGAGGGACGAAGCTCTGCAGCGGCTTGCACAGTTCATCTCCGGCGCCTATCATCGCGGCAGCAAGGCAGTGCTGGTGGTCACGGGCAAAGGACTTAATTCTCCGGACGGACCCGTGCTCCAGGGCAGTGTAGACGCATGGCTCCGGGAGCAGGGCAAGAGCATGGTCATCGAGGTGGCGCAGGCCCCGCGGGACAAGGGTGGAAGCGGTGCTGTAGTCGTATTCTTAAGGACGATGAGGGCCGAACGGTCCGGGAGCGAGGAAGCATAAAAAATTAACCACAGAGCGCACCGATAAAAAAGGGGCAGGAACGCTCTCTGTATTCTCAAGGTGTTTTGGAAAAAGCTTAAGGAGAATAACCGTGACGCCTGAAGATCAGAGGCATTTTTCCGGGTTCTCTGTGGCGATCGTTGACAATCTACGATCATACGGAAGGTGTATGTCATGAAAAGAATCGTTCTTGTTTTGCTGGTCCTTGCAGCGGTTGTCGGGTGCGCCAGGACCTGACAGTTCCAGGCCATCGAGGCCCTCCGGCCGTCTGATGGTTTTCCGCCCGCGACCGCTTGCCAGGGTTGCCATGCAGGCCAGTATGGGTCCTGGAAGGAAAACCGCCACAGCAGCGAGGAGCGCATGGCGGCAATCCCTGTCGCTGAGCCGCGCGAGTGCGGCGCCTGTCATCCCATGGTTATATCAGCGTTGCGGTAAAAGCGAAGAGGCGCATGCCGCAATGAAGAGCGATTTTGCCGGGGGTAAATTTCCGTCGGGCGCTTTTGGAGAAAATGCGGCGTGGCGGTTGATTATGGTTTTATCTCACAACCTCAACGTTCTTATGAAGCGATTGGTCCTGGGAGACTCATGGATAACAAAGCGGATGAAGGCAATACGCTTTGGGTTTATAAATATAGCGGGGCGGGTGATGGATCATGCACGTAGGTTACTGGTACGGATATCGGGAAATCATCCATCGGGCAGGCTGCTGATAGAAGCACGTCAGAAAATCGCCCTCCTGGCGGCATCTCCCGGCTGAATCAGGGGTGTGCCGACAAAAATATTTTTCATAAAGGAAGATAAAGGGATGGGTGTGTCATATTCCGGTGTTTACTGCGGCACTTGGCGGGCTTTGACGATCGGTTCCGTCACGGTAAAGAGAATTTTCACAAAATGAACCCGCTGATCGCTAAAAATCACCCGTCACCAGTGAGTCACTTATTTTGATGGTGGATTGTGGCCCATCTGTTTCGTTGACAGAGACCTAGATCAAGCATATAGTTGTGCATACAATTCGAGCGTTTTGGCATATTCATTGCTAAACTAGTAAAGAACGGAAATCCGTGCTTTACTATCCCCCATAGTAAAGACCTAAAAACAAGGGGGATAGTCAATAACTTGTTGATCGCTCCGATCCAATTATCATTCAAGGAGGAAATATTAATGAACGCGATTTTGAAGAAAGTGATGGTTGTAATATTATTGGCATTTACTATCGGATGTATCTCTTCCATTGATGGCAGTGTTAGGCCCGATAACCCCACTCTTAAGCCTAAAATCGCGATCATGTCAAACAATTCACTGGCCGATTCTGTTGGCACAGAGCTTTTCTCAAGAGGATTTACGATAATTGAGCGGTTGAGGTTGGGTTCCGTATTAAGCGAAAAATCGCTTCAGTTGTCAGGCGTTACGGAATCAGATAATGAAAAATTTATTCAAGCGGGCAAAAT
>JANPMZ010000081.1:0-8471 GCA_031427195.1 Nitrospirota bacterium | reverse complement strand
GCGGCCCGCGCCTGGGCAAGCAGGAGCTCGTCAGCGGTCATGGCCGCCGGGACCTTGTTCCGGCCCGGCTCGGCGCCGATGACCCGGAGCCCGTATTGCAAAGCATTGGCATGACGGCGGTCGCCCAGGCCCGCGACCTGGACCGTGCGTTTGTGCGTGGCCTGCAGGAACCGTCCGTTGCCGAGCGCAAGCCCGTTGCTCTCGCCAAAAAACACCAGGAGATCCCCGGTCTGGAGCTCTTTTTTGTCCACCCGCTCTGCATGGGCCTTGAACGATGAACGGTCCGTACCCAGAGCTATGCCGTGGATCCGGTATACAATATAGATGAGACCGTCCGTGTCCATGCCCTGGGACGTGAGCCCTCCGGCATGGTGGCGTACGCCGATGAACTGCTGCGCGGTTTTTACTATCTCCTCCGGCGTCGTATCGTTCAAGACCGGATCGGAGGTCTTGATCGGCATCACATCTGCGGCTTCGATGATAGCCAGGGTCCGATCGGGAAACTGCACTTTGTAGCCCCTTGCCGTCCGGTCGATCACGGGCAGACGCGTACCGGCATAGAGCGGCACATTGTGGTCCCCGGTCTTGTCGAGGATCAGGGCTTCTGTCTTGGCGGTGGCGATGACGATCTTCTGGCGGGAGCTATTCATATAGGCAAGGCTTTGGTCCCGGGGGATGAGCACGGCCTCCTGCTGGATCCAGCCTTCGCGATCATCCTGGCTCGGAATGGCAATGTGGTAGCGGTAGTCCCGCTTTTCCAGGATACGCACCTCGTCCCCCATAAGCACCTGCGTCGCCAAACGGGATTTGGGCAGCGGCTCTTCATGGACGTTCGCCAAAGGGACCGAGATGATGCCGCGGCTGCCGGCCTTCGGCTCCTGGGCATGAGCAATGGAAAGGACGAGGAAAGTGATGCCGATAAGGACAGCTATGGGGAAATGCTTTTTCATGGTGAACGAACTCAGGAGAACAGGAGGAGAACCGCGCTGCGCGGCGATCAGGTAAAAAATGGTGCCGAAGGGGGGAATCGAACCCCCATGGGTTGCCCCACACGCCCCTCAAACGTGCGTGTCTACCAGTTCCACCACTTCGGCATTTTTTCTACTGCGTATGTTATCCGAGGACGCCCGACGGTCACTGAGGGAAACCATCCGGAACCGTGCTGCGCGGTCGTCCTGCGGTGCGGGGCCTATTTCTTTGCTGCCTGTACGTAGGTGAGCCAGTTCTCATGCTTCTTTTCACGACCATGCACGCAATCGAAGTAGGCGGTCTGCAAGGCTTTCGTTACCGGACCCGGCTTGCCCGTGCCGATGGTCCGGTTGTCCACTTCGCGGATCGGCGTGATCTCGGCTGCCGTGCCGGTAAAGAACGCTTCATCGGCGATATACAGCTCATCGCGCGTGAACCGTTCTTCAACAAGCTTCATTCCGCGCTCCGCAGCAAGCTGCATGATCGTCTCACGCGTGATGCCCTCGAGGATCGAGGTGAGCGGCGGCGTTTTGATCACGCCCTTGCGGACCATGAAAACGTTCTCCCCGCTGCCCTCGGCCACATAGCCGTCGGTATCGAGCAGCATGGCCTCGTCGTACCCGTCTTTGAGCGCCTCGCGTTTGGCAAGGAGGGAGTTCGCATAATTCGCCGTGGTCTTGGAGCGCACCATGGTCGAGTTCACATGAGGCCGGGTAAAGGAAGAGATCTTAACGCGGATGCCGTTCTTGATCCCATCTTCTCCGAGGTAGCTGCCCCAGGGCCAGACCGCAATCGAGATCTGGACCGGATTTTCCTTGGGAAAGATCCCCATGGCGCCGTAGCCCAGGAGGGCAAGCGGTCTGATGTAGCACGCGTCGATCTTGTTGACGCGGATCGTTTCCAGGATCGCCTCGACAACCGCCTCGCGGGTAAAAGGCATCTCCATCTGGCAGATGTGGGCGGATTCGAACAAACGGTCCACATGTTCCCGCAGCCTGAAAACCGCTGAGCCAGCTTCCGCCTTGTAGCAGCGGATGCCCTCGAACACTGCCGTTCCGTAGTGCAGGGAGTGCGTCAGGATGTGTACCTTGGCATCGTCCCACTTCACGAACGCGCCGTTCATCCATATTTTCTCGGTGGCTGGCAGCATAATAGAGGACATTTATAACAGCCTGCGCCATAATTGTCAACCGTTTTTTTGCTGATTATTGCCTGCTCTGTGTGCTGATGTGGCTGTACTCCCCCTGTCAAGCTGCCTTAATTTAACCGCTTGATGCCAAGGCGCACCGCTGCTCTTTGAAGCACAGGATGTTTTTGTCTTCCGCGAATTTCGGTTTGACATTGCGTCGGATGAGGGATAGAATTTAAGCGTTCCTACCTTGAGGAGGCCCCATGCAGATCAAGACAATTCTTTTCCCTACCGATTTTTCGAACGGTGCGCGCGCAGCCATGGACTATGCGCTGTCCCTGGCGAAGGACTACGAGGCGAAGCTTATCCTGCTGTACGTCATTCAGGACATCAGCATCGCTGAATGGTACATACCCTCGACCCTGTCGGTCGCCGACCTCGTGGAGGACATGCAAAAGAGCGCCTGGAAGGAGATGGACAAGTGGGCCGCGGAAGCAGCCGGGCGCGCGCAGGATGTAGAGAAGATGGTGGAGCGGGGCGTGCCCTTTGTCGAGATCATCAGGACAGCGAAAGAGAAGAAGGCGGACCTGATCGTCATCGGGACCCATGGCAGGACCGGCATCGACCATATGCTCTTCGGCAGCACCGCGGAGAAGGTGGTGCGCAAAGCGCCCTGCCCGGTCCTGACAGTCCGCATCCCAGGCAGAGAATTCAAGATGCCTTGACCCGGACAAGCCGAGATAAAAACCTTCGACAGGATAACAGGATAAAATCTGATCCAAAGCCTTTTATCAGAAAAAACCAGTCAATCCTGATGCATTCGTAAAAAGTCATTTTATTAACCGCGGAGACGCGGAGGCACAGAGAAAAGCCCATTAATTTCAATACGTTCTTCTCGGCGTCTCAGCGTCTCGGCGGTGGATTTTTAGTTCTTACGACTTAATCAATCCTGTTATCCTGTCAAAAGAAGTTTGATCATTGAGTAACAGAAAAAGGCCCCGTATCACGGGGCCTTTTTGTTTTGTCTTAAAGAACTCGTCAGTTATTGACCCAGCAGCGTGGTGAAGGTATCGTGGTGCCGCTCTTCGTCAGAGAGGATGCTCTCGAAAAGCAGCCGTGTGGTCTCGTCACCCTCGGAAGCAGCCTGCTTGATGATGTCCTTATACAGCGTGATGGCCTCTTCCTCGGCCTTCACATCCGCCTGAAGCATCTGCTCGGGAGTGCCGCCCTTGGCGATCGGATTCGGCTTGGTCGTGGGGCTTACGTCAAAATAGAAGAGCCGCTCCGCGATTTTCTCTGCATGCTTCATTTCCTCCATGGAAACGTCCTCGAATACTTCCATGAGTGATGAGGAGTTCATGCCTTTCACCATAATGTGGTGCCACATGTACTGGACGATCGCCTGGAGTTCTCCGGCGATGGCCTGGTTCATCATTTCCGTCAGTTTGGGACTTGCTTTCTGTACCATAATGCTCCTCCTTAGTTATTCGGGGGTCGCCCGCAGATGCATTAAGTATAGCACGGAATCCGTGGCTTTTCATCGAGACATCCCCCTCACCTTTATCCTCTCCCCCGAGGGGAGAGGCGGCAAATTGTAGCCCCTCCCTCGATGGGAGGGGTTGGGGAGGGTGATGGTCAGTAGAAACTCCTTAAACACCAGCGGCCTTTTTTAGCTCGGCCTGTTCGACAATACAGGCGATCCCTCTTCCCCGAAGACCGGGGCGGTAGCAGCCGTTGCAGGAGATACAGCGACTGCGTGCGGTGCTGCCTTCCTGCCACTGCCTGACCAACTCCGGCTCGCGGATAAGCGGTCGTGCCAGGGAGATATAATCTGCCGCGCCTTTTTCAACGACCTCCTGTGCCAGATCGAAGCTCCGGAACCCGCCGACGACGAGAACAGGGCAGGAGACGGCCTGCTTGATCCGCTGGGCCAGCGGAAGGTTATATGCTTCCTGCTCCCGCGTATCAATCTTTTTTCGCACCGGGTTGTTGTCTCCTGAAGCCGGCGTGCCGCTGCTCACCTCGATGGCGTCCACCCCCTCGCGGTCCAGTGCCCGTGCCGCGAACACAGCTTCATCAATCTCAAGGCCATGGGTGAGGAAATCCGAGCCGTTCAGCTTGACCAGCACGGGGAACCGGGGACCCACAGCTGCACGCACATTCCGGTAGACCTCCAGAAGGAAGCGGCAGCGGTTCTCGATGCTGCCGCCGTATCCATCGGTCCGCTGGTTTGTGTGCGGCGACAGAAACTCGTTAATCAGGTAACCATGCGCTGCATGAAGCTGGATCGCATCAAAGCCCCATTTTTTCGCTCTTGCCGCACTTGCGCCAAAGGCGGCCACGACCTCATCGATGTCCTTTTGGCTCATCTCCACCGGAGGCGACGTGTACTGCGCTGCCTCAACAGCCGATGGGGCGATAAGCTTGTTCCCACCCTGCGCCCTGCCCTGTCCGCCCGTGTGCACCAGCTGCATGCAGAGCCTGCCGCCTTCGTCATGCACGGCCTTGCAGAGCGCCTGCATCTCCGGCGCAAAATCATCGCTCTGCGCTCCGATAGACCCCGGCATCTGCTTGCCGTCTGGCCGCACGAAGGCATAGCCCGTGATGATCAGACCGACCCTGCCGCGGGCAAGCTCCTGGTAGCAGTTCATCAGCTGGCCGCCCGGCCTCCCCTGCTCATCGCACATGCCCTCCCAGGTGGCGGATCGGACGAAGCGGTTCCTGAGCTCCATGCCGTTGATGATGGTGGTGTCAAAAAGATTATTCATAGCGCCTCATACTATCGTTGAAAAGATGGAGGAATGTACCACAGCTCCGTGGTCATGTCAAAACAGATTATAGTGTGGGCTACGCATCACAGCCCAACATCATTTGAATTCCGTTGGGACTTTTTACGAATGCATCACACTTCGGCAGTTTTTTACCAGGGATGCAAAGCGGCATTTCCGATCAGAAAAAAAAGGAGCTGCGCTGATTGTGCTGGGAAACGGCGGTTGTTTGTGATCGTGGATGCGGTGCTTGTCCCTTCACCGAAGGGTTTATCGTTCGCAGGCCAAACAGCGTTCCCGGTTGCAACCCTCTATCCTGCCAATGGATTTTAGAATTCGTTCAAGAGGCGTTGCCTTGCCTTCTTATATTCTAGCTCTGTTATGGCGCCGCTTTCACTCAATTTCTTCAACTCGTCCATTTTCTCACTCAGCGTCCGCTGGGTCGCGATAGCCGCTGGTCGCTTTGTTTTGTCGGGATAAGCGACTGCTGTCAAAACCGTCACGTACTTATTGCCGATTACAACCCATTTCCACCCATCCCGGATTGTGATATCTGTCAGATAGTCTTCTCCAGCTTCCGCTTTCAGCTTTTCATAAGCGCGGACCTGCCTGTTGTTAATGCCGAGGGGGATAAGCCCAAACAGGTGAAGGCCTGACGCCCTGGCCTTCACCGTGCGGCCTCGTGATAAGTCGAGTTTTTCCATTGGCGCGTCTGAAAAATGCACCTGGGTACCCATACAACCAAACCCGACTGCCGACACGAGAACGGCCATGACTGCTGTTTTGATATTCACTTTACCGCCTCCCCTGAAATGGTCACGGTTGAAATAGTGCCTAAATAATACCATAACCAGTCTTCCCGAAGCGTCACATCCATCAGGGCGGTTGCCCCCGGAGCTTTCGCCAGCGCATTAGCATATGCGCGTTCCGTACGTGAATTTAACAATATTGGGATAACTGCCTGAAAGAGTGATCCGCTCGCTCTACCCTCAACACGCCCCAGTTTCTGCGCGTGTGCCGGCGGTCTGGACACAATGGTGGTCATATGGGATGCACAACCCGCCGTAAATACCGCCAACATCACTGCGATACATAAGGTCCGGCCTGCTTGCCTGTATATCTTTTCCATTTTTGCCCCCTGTTTGTTTGAGTAATGGTACTTGAAAAAAACTCTGCCAACATAAATATAAAATACTTCTATCTGGAACGGAGTGGTTCCGATTATAGATGCATTCTACGAATTGTCAAGAATTTCGATGGGGCAATTTCGGCTCATGGCGTGGGGATGTCTTCTCGCTTCAGCCCGCGCTTTCGATTTTTCATTGGGCATTTTCAAAGACGAAAACAGATATTGACCGGCACAGTGCCGGTCTATTGGCGCAGCAGAAATTCCAGGTTGCAATTTCCAGTTGCCTTATGGCATTGCTTGAAATATAATGTCGCCGACATTCCAGCAAACAAGGGAGTACAATCTACATGGGAAAAAACATCGTTTACAAAATACTAGCGTCCCATCTCGTTGAGGGAAAGCTCGAACCCGGCACGGAGATTGCGATCAGAATCGACCAGACCCTGACGCAGGACGCCACCGGCACCATGGCCTACCTCCAGTTCGAGGCCATGGGAGTTCCGAAGGTCAGGACCGAGCTCTCGGTGAGCTATGTGGACCACAATACGCTCCAGGACGGGTTCGAGAACGCCGACGACCACCGCTACCTCCAGACCGTGGCTGCAAAGCATGGCATCTTTTACTCGCGGGCGGGCAACGGAATCTGTCACCAGGTCCATCTTGAACGGTTCGGCAAACCGGGCAAGACCCTTCTGGGCTCGGATTCGCACACGCCCACGGGCGGCGGCGTCGGCATGCTCGCGATCGGCGCAGGCGGCCTGGACGTGGCCGTTGCCATGGGAGGCGGACCGTTCTATCTCACCTGCCCCAGGGTCGTAAAAATAAACCTAACCGGCAAGCTTCAGCCCTGGGTCTCTGCCAAGGACGTCATTCTCACCATCCTCCGGATGCTCACGACCAAGGGAAATGTCGGCGCCGTGGTCGAATACGCAGGCGACGGCGTAAGGACGCTATCCGTCCCGGAACGCGCAACCATCACGAACATGGGCGCGGAACTCGGCGTCACGACCTCGATCTTTCCAAGCGACGAGGTCACGCGTACCTTCCTGAAAGCACAGAAGCGCGAGGGCGACTGGATCGCTCTCACTGCTGACGCTGATGCAGTCTACGAAAAAGTGATCGAGCTGGACCTTGCAAGCGTTGAACCGCTCATGGCAAAACCGCATTCGCCGGACAACATCGGCACCGTTGCCGGGCTGGCAGGAACAAAAGTGGACCAGGTTATGGTAGGGTCCTGCACCAATTCATCCTATCGCGATTTGATGCTCGTGGCCTCAATGCTCAAAGGCAGGAAGATCGATCCCGATATCAGCTTCGGCGTTGCTCCCGGTTCGCGCCAGGTGCTTGAGATGATCGCCAGGAACGGCGCTCTTGCAGACATCATCTCCTCGGGTGCCCGGATCCTCGAATCCACCTGCGGCTTCTGCATCGGCAGCGGCCAGGCGCCCAGGACCGATGCGGTATCGATCCGCACCAGCAACCGCAACTTCGAAGCCCGGTCCGGCACCAAGAGCGCCAAGGTCTATCTGGCCAGCCCCGAATCCGCCGTGGCAGCAGCGTTAACCGGCGTTATCACGGACCCGCGTACCCTCGACATCCCCTATCCGGAGATCGGCCTTCCCGGCGAGTTCTGGATCGAGGATTCGATGATCCTGCCTCCGTCCAAAGAGCCCCAGTCCGTTACGATCTACCGCGGCCCGAACATAGGCGCTCCGCCTGCTGCGGAGCCGCTGCCCGGAACGATCAAAGGAGTGGTCGCCATCAAGGTCGGCGAAAAGATCACCACGGACCACATCATGCCGGCAGGATCGCGGCTGAAATACCGCTCCAACATCCCCAAGTACGCCGAGTTCGTGTTCGAGGGGCTGGACGCTGCGTTCTCGAAGAAGGCGCTGGAGAACAAGAAAGCAGGCGTACACAACATCGTGATCGCCGGCGCAAGCTACGGCCAGGGCTCGAGCCGGGAACATGCTGCCATCTGCCCCATGTACCTGGGGGTAAAAGCCATTGTCGCCAAATCGTTCGAACGCATTCACGCCGCGAACCTGATCAACTTCGGTATTCTGCCGCTCACCTTTGCGAACGAAGCTGATTACGATGCCATTAGTGCGAACGACCAGGTCGAGATCAGCGGGATCATGGATGCGCTCAAGAAAGGTGCGGAGCTTTCGCTTTCGGACAAGACGACTGGCAAGACCGTGGCGCTCAAGTATTCGCTCAGCAGCAGACAGCGCGACATTCTTCTGGCGGGGGGGATGTTGAACTATACGAGAACGCAGGCGAAGTAACCTTTTCGAGCGTCATACCCGCGCGCGGAAATTCAGCGGCTTTGTAGTGTAGTGATGAGGAGTATTTTAATCATGCCTGTCTTAGTCAAGCACGATGAAAGACGGCGTGTTTTTTAAGGCGCGATCAAAGGACGCGGTGGCATCACAACCCTGCGCCTGATTGATCCTGCCGATCAGATAATCAGCAA
>JANPMZ010000080.1:0-9472 GCA_031427195.1 Nitrospirota bacterium | reverse complement strand
CCTCTATTCCAACATTGTAGTCCGCTTTAAGAAACGACACTTCGGTCATGTGACCGCTCAAGAGGTTTTTCATCGAGCGTTTTGTGATCGTGGGATAGCCCTTTACGTCCTTGATCTCGTCTGCGCTAAAGACCCGGTACAACTCGTCCTTTTTGTCATAATACTCCTCCTTGATCGGAAGAAAAGTAACCTTGTCGATCCATGAGAGCTTGTAGCTATATTCCATCTCCGCGGCCTTGGGAGTGCTCTTAATAACCGTACAATCACGGGTTCCGATCTTTTCTTCTTTCATGACAATATGGGTGTCATCCTCCAGGTTTCTTCCGGAAATATCTTCGTAGGTGAAATCGGAACCCACGAAGCTGGACCGCTTATCCTGAGCGGCGATCCGCCTCACCATATTGATGGCGGGAACGAAGAGCCACCGGTCGGCATCCTTGCCCGGATACTTGTAGACCATGAACGTCATGTTCCGCACGTCCGCAGGCTGAAAGAAATACATGAAATATTTTTGTTCGCCGCCGGGCTGGCCGAAGTTCTTCCTGAGCAGCATCATCTCGCGCACCCGTTCCTGGCCGCCTTTGCTGATGAGCTTCATCATGACCCGCGCCTTGAGATCTGCGCCGGGATAGAGAAAGGCCGCTTGTGATTTTTTCATGAGTACGTCCGCAGTCATAGCATGTACACGTCCTGAAACCAAAATGACCGTAATCAGCACTGCCGCTAGTATGAATATTTTTTTCATCGTACTTCCCCCTTGAATAACCAGCCCTGCGTCAACGTAATGAGTGCCGGAAGATAGAGAATCGTCATCAACGCGCTCAGCAGCATCATGCTCACGATGAAAGCGCCCACGGTGATATACGGCGTGAGCGGCGCGAAAAGCATGACCGCGAAAGCGGCGGCGAACAGGATTGCGTTCCGCATGATGCCCTTGCCGGGCCGCGCGGCGGTCCAGAGCAGAGCGTCGGACAATGATTCACCCGGCGTTTCTTTCATTCGCTGCCGCAGCCTGCTTACAAAATGAATGGCGAAATCGACGGCCATACCAAGCGAGAGACAGCTCATGACTGATATCGGCATGTCGAAGTCTTTACCAACAAACCCCACGACACCGTAAATGAGGAGAATCGTGAACAGGAGAGGGATATAGCCGATAATCGCCCATTTGACTGAACGGAAGTCGTATGCCAGGATCGCGAACACGGCGATCAGCGCCAGGATCAGGCCTTTCACCATGTCCCAGAGAACTTCGTGGTTCCAGACCAGGTTGAAATACGCGATACCCGCGGGCTTGAACTCCAGGGGAGTCGGGTTCTCCTTCCGGTATTCATCAACCGCAGCAATGACCGATTCCATTGCCTTTGCGTCCCACGTCTTGAGCTGCACCCAGATATTTGCCTTGCGGAAAGGATAGTCCACCACGTTGTCGAGATCGGACGTCTTTGCCGACATGGCGAAGAGGAACAAGTACTGGCCGATCATCTCCTTGTTCTCAGGAACGGCGTCGAACTTCGGATTGTCGTTATGCAGCACGCGGTTGATCCTCTTCACATAATCCACGACCGACGTTGTCTTTCCCACGACCGGGAGCTTTTCCAGGCGGCGCTGCAGCCCTTCGATATAGCGCATGGCCTCAGGCGTTTTTATATAATCATCTTTATCGGAGATCGCGACGATATAGCCGAGTGACGTGCCGCCCAGGGCCTTGTTTATGACCGTGTCGGCCACGCGGACATCGCTGTCCTTCTTAAACCATTCCACGAGATTGTTATTTACGACCGTTTTCGATATGCCGATAATGGCCGCGACAACGAGCACAACGCCGACGAGAACGGTCGTCAGGGGTTTATGAATACCGACGCCCGCGAGCTTCTTCAGAAACGACGACATCCCGCCCGCGCTGATGTCTTCAGACCGCGCTATCTTCTCGATTTTTTCCGCATTCACAAACGTGAACATGGCGGGAATGAAACTGAAGCTCAAAATCCGAAGAGCGATAGTCCCGAACGCCACAAGACCGCCGAAGACCTTGACCGGAATGATGTTCATGAACAACAACACGCCGAAACCCGCGGCCGTGGCCAGTGCGGTATTGCGAACGGGCCGGCTTACCGCGTTCATGGTCGCGATAATCGCTGCCCGTTTATCTTTCGTCTCGCGAAAGCGGAAATAGAATTCGTTGAAGATGTGCATGCTGTCCGTGGCGATAGCCATGAGGAACACGGGGGCCATGGAACTCATAATGTGTATGGGAAAGCCGAGCGCGATCAGGAGTCCCATGCTCCAGACGATGCTGATCATGGCGTCCATCATCAGCGTGATCGAGAGGAAAAGGTCTTTGAACATGAGATATCTGACCAGCAGCATGACCATCCCGGCTATAGGCGCGAACACGGCCATGAGCTTGAACATGTCCGCGCCGAAGGTGTCACGCGCCACGGGATCGCCGGCAACGTAATAGTTTTCGTCACCCTTTTCTTTTTTGACGATCTCCCGTATTTTGTCCGCAATCTCTTTTCCGTTACCGCCCTTTTCGAGCGGAACGTATATCGCCGAGGTCTTGCCGTCCTTTGATATGATGCGGTCGACAAAGAGCGGGTTTTCGAAAAGCGCCTTGCGCATGACAACCAGCTCTTTGTCCGTCTTCGGCACCGTGGTCATGAGAGGGCGCACAATCAGGGTTTCGCCCTCAATCGATACGTTGTCGATGGTCGTGAAACTCGATACGTCCCGGGCCGCTACGCCTTTGATCCTCAGGATCTCGTCAGTGATCCGCTGGATCCTGCCGAGTGTGTCGGAATTCAAAATACCCTTCTCGTTCTGAATGCCGAGGACGATCATGTCCTCATACAGACCGAAGGTCTTTTCAACTTCATCGTTCCCGACCCGGACAGCTGACGTGGGCGGCAGCATGTTCTTGGGATTGGTGTCTGTCCTCACTTTCGGGAACTGGGTCAGGAAAAGGAGCGTGATAATGATCGACAGAGCAACAATAAGCTTGGGGTGGTCAACCGAGAACTCGACCAGAGAAAATTTTTTCATGCGCGCCTCCAGCGAATTGGATTCAAGAATAACGATACTGGTATATATCGATGCCGGTAAAAAGTTCCTATCAGATGGAATAACGGTATCGAGAGAGCATGGCGGCATCCACGCAGCCGGGCATCCAACTCCTCATTCATGGCAGATTGCTCAGCCCGTTTTTCATCTTCCACAAGAAGTACTTTTCAAACCCGACCTTCATCCACTTCGCCCAAATCGCCTTCTTCGTGTAAGAGCTCTGTCTTGGCGGGAGGATCGGGTACGCCTTCATGAAAGCAGCAGTGTTTCCCATGTCCATGAGGCAAATGACGCCGAGCTCGTCCGCGAGCGGCGGGGTCTTGCCGGTAATATCAGAGGCTATTGTCGCGGCGGCGGTCTTCGCCATCTGAACGGTCATGAATCCTGTTTTCGGCACACCCGTGGGCACCGGCGTAACCTCCGGCGGCGCAATCGCTATGGCAACACCGATGGCAAATATATTTTTGTGTTTTGTATGCCGGTAATTTTTGTCCACGGGGATGAAGCCTCTTGGATTGCCAAGCGGCGCAACTGCGGGAACACCCTTGAACGGCGGCGCGATCATGGCAAGCTTGAACGGGAGCTTCGTACCGTCTTTTAATTTGATCTCTCCCGGCGTGACCTCCTCGATGGCCTGGCTCACGATTGGTTTGATGTCCCGTTCAGCAAACTCATCCTCGATGAACCGTCTTGATTTGCCAAGCCCGCCCACGCCCATGTGGCCGACGTAGGGTTCTGACGTAAGATAGATGATGGGAACTTTATGCCGCATCTTCCTGCGCCGGAGTTCCGCGTCCATCTCGAAAGCCAGTTCATAAGAGGGGCCGAAGCAGCTCACCAGCTGAGATGCTCCGAGAATGATAGGACCGGGATTTTCGAGAACGCTCTTCCACGTTTCTGCGGTTTTTATCGCGTGCTTGAGGGTAAAGGTGCAGGCGGTATATCCTTTGTCCGGTCCGAGGCCGGGAATTTCTTCAAAGGCGAGATGCGGGCCGGTTGATATGACGAGATGGTCATAGGGAAGCTCTTTTCCTTTCGCCGTGATGACCTTCGATGAATCAGCATCGATCTGCTTTGCAGCATCATGGACAAACTCAATCCCCTTCGGCTTCAGAAGCTCACTAACCTTGAGCGAAATATCCTCCGGCTTCCTCCAGCCCATGATGAGCCACGGCAGCGACGGCAGGAACACGAACCGGTCGTCGTCGCTCACCACAGTCACATCCGCTTTTTTGCCGAGCAGCCGCCTGAGTTCAAAGGCCGCTGTCAATCCCCCGAACGAACCCCCTAAAACAACGATCCTTGCCATAGATCCTCCCCCTTAATTCAGAGCACAGACAGATAACCAGACTAACAGATGCCAGACTGTCAGATGCCAGACTGAATCAAATTCTTTTGTTCTTAGTTTTTTCAGTCTTCAGTCTTCTGTCTTCTGTCTTCTGTCTTCTGTTATCTGATGTTAAAACATCCCAACCACCTTGTCGCCTCCCGTAATAATGTCCGTCAGCTTGTCGTAATCGATGGTTTTAGCCCGGCCATCTAATTCCGAATCCTTGAGACCCCGGAGCCTCATGTCGTCATTCAGAACATACACCGCGCCGGGAAAAATCCCCAGCCGTTCCTTTTGCGCAAAATAGACCCCGTTCTGCAGAAGAACAAGATCAGCCCCGCTTTCCTTCGCAAGAGTCAATCCGATAGCGCCATCAGCCGTGTCCGGCGCGCTTTTTATGAGCACAAGCATGGTCGTCTCCTTTAAAAAATCATCGTCGTATCTGTTTTGCCGATCAGAGCCGCGATTTCCGTGCCGCTCGCAATCATGACACCCTCGATTATGCAATCCTTGCCGATCTGCTCCCTTTTCAATGAGGCCTCATCGGCATAGACCGCAACACCCATGTCAAGGCAATCCTGAATGCCGTCTCCTGCATTCAAATACTTCGTCTGGGATACGTCCTGTCCTTTTCTCGCCGCATGTACCCCGCCGCCAACAAGCAGCAATTTTACTTCCAAGTCTTCGGTCACTCCTCCAAGCGCATGGCGGATCGCCTCCGAGGCATCGACTGTCCCGTACGGCGGCCTTCGTGAAACTATGCTTATGCTCCCCATAATGGCCCCCTTATATGCCGAAATTCAAGAATACGGGCTTTGTTTTCACCACATTGAAGAGCCCCTTCAACGAGCTCATCTCACCGCCCTCAATGGAATCATCAGCCGCAAGACCGCGGCTTTTCATGCACCCTGTTCAGATATCCACCTTGAGGCCTTTTCCCACCAGATCTACCAGCATGGAAAGCGCCTGGGGGACCTGTCCCTTCACAATGGAGAACACGCCGTCACCCGTGGCAATAAGTCTTGCCCGGTGCCCCTTCTTCAGAGCAGCCTCCGTCAGTTTGAAAATAGTGTGCGTGTTCTCAAAACTGTAGGGAGTCGTGGAAAGGAACATCACAATCTCTTTTTGCATATCGGCCTCCTCACTGAATTAAACATCATGTCAAGATATAACCACAGAGAACCCTGGGAACATTGAGAGCAAAATTGCCCTACCGAAATGCGTTCAAGACCGTTTCCGAATCATTTAAAGAAATGATAATTCGTATTTTCATTACCGCCTCCTTTCGCCGGGATAGGTCCCTTTTTTCGTCACCGGACAGCAAGCCGGCGCGGGGATATCTTCTTCATACTGTTTTTTGAGAAGTTCAAGGAGGTCGGGGATGAACGGCTCTTTCAGGAAGTAGCACTTGAGCCTGCCGTCAACGAAGAAATCGACGATTCCGTTCATTCGAAGCAAAGTCAGATGTTGGGACACGTTCGGCTGGCTGATGTCGAGGGATTCCTCGAAGTCGCTCACGCACTTTACTCCCTCCGTGAGGTCTTCCAGGATCTTGATCCGAACAGGGTGGGCAATGACTTTGAGGAGCTCGATTCTTTTCTCTAAGGGAAGCATGTATTCGCTCCTATACCTGTCATTCCTTTGATAAAATGAAACCCATAATCATATGCAAATATTATTATTCTTTTATTCAAATGTCAAGAGAAATTATGAGCATACTTCTCATTCGGCGCAGGTTGGGCGATAACGCAGCGATCAATGGTGTTTGACCAGGACCGCGCGACTGTGTACACTATAACCATCATCGGATACCCATCCAGGATACAGAGGAGAATGCTATGCTTCAACAGTGTTTCATCGGCATTGACCAGGGAAGCAGTTCTACCAAGGCGCTTGCCTTAAGCGTTGACGGCCAGGTAGTGTTCCAGACGAAGAAGGCCCTTGCACCTGCCTTTCGCGATGGCCTGCGCGTTGAGCATGACCCTCTTGCCATACTCGCCTCGGTCCGGGAGGCGCTGGATGAGTCGGTCCGCTACCTTCGCTCCGCAGGCGTTGCGATCAGCGGCATCGGGCTTGCCTGCCAGCGTTCGTCCTGCCTGGCCTGGGAAGAGTTGACAGGAAAACCCCTGACGCCTGTTTTAAGCTGGCGCGATACGCGCGGCGCTCTGTACGCACAGGACCTTGGCACGAGCTCGCAGCGAATATTCGATATCACCGGCCTGCCGCTTACCCCCTATTACGCGGCCTCCAAATTCCGCTGGCTCTATGACAATATGCCGGAAACCCGCGGTCCCGGCGTTGTCTTCGGCGCTCTCAGCAGTTTTCTCTCCCAGCGCCTCACGAACGCGGACCGGGCCTGCATCGACCATACGAACGCGGCCCGGACGCAGCTCATGAACATCCATTCCTGCGCCTGGGAGGATGAATTACTGAAGCTCTTCGGGCTTACGGACATCCGGCTTCCCGATATCACACCAACGCTGCAAAACTTCGGCGCTATCCAGGTTGCAGAGGAAAAGATCCCCCTGCTCGTCTGCATCGGCGACCAGCAGGCGGCCATGGCAGGCCTTGGCATTCTCGAAAAGGGCGACGGAGGCATTAACTACGGAACGGGCGGCTTTCTGATGGTGAACACCGGGAGCAGCCTCGCGCCCGCGCCGGGATTGATGGCGTCGATCCATTACTCAACAGAAAACACCCGGCGCTATCTGGTCGAGGGGAGCGTCAATGCCGTGGGCGACAGCCTTGAATGGCTGAGGGAACAATTGCACGTTTTTAAGGATTACGCCGAGCTGGACGACCTTTGCTGGCAGGCGGCAACTGATGTCGTTGCCTTCATCGGCCTGAACGGGACCGGGTCGCCGCACTGGGAAAGAGATCTTTCGAGCTCCATCCATGGCCTGACCGCGGCAAGCAAACCTTGCGACCTCGTTCGGAGCACTGTCGAGAGCATCGCCTTCTTCATGAAGGACATCGCGGCGGTAATCGGGAAGGCCGGGCTTGAGCCGTCATCCTTTTCAGTTTCCGGAGGGCTGGCCTCACTCAGCTATCTTGTTCAGGTCCAGGCCGACATCCTCGGCAAAGACCTGCTGGTAAGCGCTGAGCAGGAGGTCTCGGCCTGGGGAGCAGCTTTTCTTGCCGGTATGTCTCTTGGGGTTTTGTCTTCAGCGGATATAAAAAAGCTCGTACCGCAGGGAGAGGCCGTTCAGGCGCGTCACAATGCGGGGCTGGAAAAACGGTATCTCCGCTGGAAAGAGCTCCACCGGATGACGAAGCAGCTTGACGAGATGTAGCCAGAAAAAAAGGCATCCGGCGGTATCCTGCCGAATGCCCTGAAATCATCCTTCTCTTCCGACCACTTATTTATGTTCTCCAGAAGAGTCCGAATCCGGATTCACTCCTGATCGCCCACGTCTGCCTGATCGTGCGGACCTTCCTGCTGCTCCTGCTTTGAAAAAGCCAGCACGCCAATATAGACGAGGCTGACGATCGGTATCAGGATGAGCAGACCCAGCCATTTGTTCCTGCCGAGATTTTCAACAATGCACATCCAGACATAGACGATAACGATGAAACCCACAAGGGGAACAAAGAACAGCAAGACCCACCAGCAGGGTTTGCCGGCTGCCTGAAGGAGCGTCCAGATATTGACGATCGGGACCCATGCTGTCCAGGGAGACGGCACATTCAGCTTTTTGGCGATCAGGTACAGGCATAGCGAGAAGTAAACATACATACCAACAATCAGCACGAGAAAGATCATAAAAAAAGCCACCACGAACGCCATGATGCCCGCGGTCGACATCGGTTCTTCCGGAACAGGAAGCTCGGTCTGGGGCTGTTCCTGCATCCCAGGCAGTGGCGCGGTTGTCGTTGCTGTTGTCGTAAGGAACGAAACCGTTGCACCTGTTGCCATGGCCTCATGACCACCCTGGGTCGGGGTATGCTGTGAAACCGGCGCCGCGGGCCTCATCGTCGGCGTTCCTGTTGACAACGGCACGGTTGCCGTGGCCTGCGTTATTTGTCCCTGGGGAGGCGTCGGCGCCTGGGGAGCGGTCTGCATTGGACTCTGTTTCACTTCAGCGGTAGCAGGAGGAGTCGTAACCTCGGGCGCAGGTGTGTCTTTCGGCTCCTCGCGCTTGACCGGCTTCGGATAGTCGGTTATATGGAACACTCCATTGTCATCGACCCAACTGTAAGCGGCAAAGGCGGGAGATAAAAACAAGCTTAAGGCAATAATGACGAATGCAGCGACGAGGAACAGCCTTTTTGTCATGGATAATTCTCCTTAATGAACACCATACAAAAAAGTGTATCATGGGGCCGTGGAACCTGTCAATGAAAAGAACAACTCAATCCAGATAGCTCCGGAAATGCGCTCTTACCTTCTGCCGTTGCTGGACAGGTTTGCGAGGATGGGCTATACTCTTCGCATATCGATTGTACCGTGAATACGCTGCACCCCGGAGAGGAGCACCGATGGAGCTCATGGACCTGGCAAAGGCTTCATTACTCAGTTTTATCCCGATCATGGTGGCGCTCGATGCCCCGGGAACGCTCCCCCTCTACGTTGCCATGACCGAGGGTATCAAAAAGCAGGAGCGAAGGAAGATCGTGCGCCAGTCCATTCTCACCGCGCTGTTGATCACGATCGGGTTCGTGTTTCTGGGACGGGCGGTCTTTACTGCGCTCGGGATACTGGTCGAGGATTTCATGATCGCCGGCGGGATCGTACTGCTCATCATCGCCGTTAGCGAGATCGTGCGCGTCGGCGAGCGAAAGCTCCTGATCAGCCCCACCATCGGCGTGGTCCCCTTCGGCACGCCGCTCATCGCCGGACCTGCCACACTCACCACCACCCTGGTGCTGGTGGGAACCTACGGCTATCTTCCCGTTATTCTGTCGCTCATCGTCAACATCCTGCTGGCCTGGGCCATCTTCGCCCAGGCGGACCGGATCATCAAGCTCATCGGCATCAGCGGCTCCCGCGCCTTTGCCAAGATCGCGGCTCTGCTGCTCGCAGCCATTGCAGTCAAGATGATCAGGAGCGGCGTGTTTACGCTTATCGGGATGCAGTAA
>JANPMZ010000079.1:0-2676 GCA_031427195.1 Nitrospirota bacterium | reverse complement strand
CCCCGTCATCTCCCATGCCGGTCATGATCACGGCGATGGCGTTTTTGCCTGCATAGCGGGCTGCGGAGCGAAACAGCACATCGACCGACGGCCGCTGGCGGCTCACGAGAGGCCCGTCCTTCATTTCCACATAATAGCGCGCTCCGCTCCGCTTGAGCAGCAGGTGACGATTGCCCCGGGCGATGAGCGCCCGGCCACGGATGACCGTGTCGTTGTCCTCGGCTTCTTTGACCGTGATCCGGCAGAGCCCGTCAAGCCGCGTGGCAAAGGCCCGCGTAAAGTTCTCGGGCATATGCTGCACGATCACGATGCCGGGCGAGTCAGGCGGCATGGCCTCCAGAAACACCTTGAGCGCCTCGGTCCCGCCGGTTGAAGCGCCGACTACGACCACTTTCTCCGTGGTCCGGAGCATTGCCTCGGACTGCCGCGTCGATCTCGGCATGACGGCGTCCGCCGTCAGCTTCGGCGTGACCGTGGTGAGGCCCGTGGCAATGCGTTTCACCCGTGCCTGGGCAGCGGCCTTGACCGCATCGCAGATCCGTATCCGAGATTCTTCGAGGAACTGTTTGGTCCCGATCCGGGGTTTCTGGATGATCTCGACGGCGCCGTACTCCAGCGCCCGCAGCACCGTCTCGGACCCCTCCTCGGCCAGGGAGGAACAGATCACCACCGGGATGGGATGCTGGGTCATGATCTTGTGCAGGAACGTCAGCCCGTCCATGCGCGGCATCTCGACGTCGAGCGAGATCACGTCCGGGACCTCGTGCCGGATCTTCTCCGCGGCAAAAAAAGGGTCCGCGGCCACGGCCATCACTTCGATCCCGGGGTCAGACGACAGGACCTCGGTCAGGATCTGGCGGATGAACGCCGAATCATCAACAATGAGCACCCGTATCTTCCTGGTCATTTCGCGTCCGTTCCGCTGTCGGCGAGAACAATGCCCGCCTGCAGCCGTTTCATCAAAACTTCTCCCGTCGCGGTATTGAAGAACAGTTTCCGTCCCGCGGCGCCGCCCACATCCATGGCGATCACCCGTAGGCCGGCCTTCTCAAGCGTGTGCTGCGCGATCTCGATGTTCTGCCTGCCCACGGAAATGCTGTTCCTCCCCCCGAGCCGCATGCTGAACATGTCCGCGCCGCCGAACACCTTTACCTCGAGCTCACTGCGCTTCAGGTGGTTGTCGTCAAAAAGCTTCACCATCATCTCGATGGCGCATTCCACATACTTTGCCTGCTCCGCACAAGACCGGCTGCAAACAGCGCGTTCGCGGCACTTCGGCAGCAGACCATGGCAGATCGCGCCCATGCGCGTTTTTCGGTGGAACATGGTCACCGACAGGCAGGAACCGAGCACGGTCATAACGCTGGACGGCTTGTCCGAAAAATGAAGCTCGGCCGCCTTGAGATAGATAACGGGAAGGTTGTTCTCGTTCGGGCTCATGCGATCTTTCTGTACACCGTGGACGTGACCCGCAGGAGTGGAAGATCAAAGCCGTGCACCGTCTCCGAGTGCCCGAGGAAAAGGTACCCTCCCAGCTTCAGGGAGTTGCACAGCCGTCCCAGCAATTTTTCCTGGTTCACGCGCTCAAAGTAGATAATGACATTGCGGCAGAAAATAACGTCCAGGAGCTCGGGCCGCCGATACTGTTCATCCATCAGGTTTACTCGCTCGAAACGGACCAGGGAACGCAGTTCCGGAATGATCCGCACCTGTCCTTTGCTGCGGTCCCTGCTCTTCATCAGGTATTTTTGTTTGATCGAGAGCGGCACCGGGGCGACCCGTTCCTCATCGTAAATGCCGAGTTTAGCCTTCTCCAGCACTTTGGTGGAAATGTCCGTGGCAACGATGGAGAAGCGAAATCCCGGGTGAAGAGCGGAGAATTCGGAAAGCACCATGGCGAGCGTATAGGGTTCCTCGCCGGACGAGCAACCCGCGCTCCAAATGGTGAAGCACGGCCCGCTGCCCGAGGCAGGGTCGATGAACGGCAACAGCACCGTGTCGGTGAGAATAGGGAAGTGGCCGGGTTCGCGGAAGAAATCGGTTTTGTTCGTGGCGACGGCATCGATCATCTGCACCAGTTCATCCCGGCTATTGGGGGAATTAAACAGGTACTCGCAATATTCCCCGAAGGTGGCGGCGCCCACGCTCTTGAGACGCTTCTGCAGCCGTGCTTCGAGCATGATCTTTTTCCCGGGCGGCATTTTGATCCCGCACTGGACATGGATGAACTCGCTCAGCCGGATGAACTCCTGCGCGGTCATGGGTTTCACCAGTTCGTTATAAAAACCGCTGTCTGTCATGCCTGTTCTTTCCGGCGCCGACGCTGTACGCCGGTGCCGCTGTTTTCCATCCAGCTACTGCGCTGCCTCCCCGGTTGCCTCGACCTGGCCTTCCTGCACCAGGGCCAGTTCCTCGGTCGAGAAGATCTTGTCGATGTCGAGGATGATGATGAACTTGTCGTTCTGCTTGCCCATCCCCATAATGAACTCGGTCTTGAGCTTCGTCCCGATCCGCGGAGCCGGTTCGATGTGCTCTGACTCAAGATCGATCACTTCCTGCACCGAGTCTGCCAGCGCGCCCAGGATCGTGGTCTCGCTGTCCACCCTCACTTCCATGATGATAATGCAGGTGTTCACCGTATTTTCCGTCCTGCTCATGCCGAACTTGAGCCGCAGG
>JANPMZ010000078.1:0-2244 GCA_031427195.1 Nitrospirota bacterium | reverse complement strand
TCGAACACCGGCCCCTCTTTGCATGCCCGTTTGTACCCACCTGCCTTCATCGGGATCGAGCACCCCATGCACGCGCCGAGCCCGCAGGCCATGCGCTCTTCCATGGAGACGTAACAGGGTATCCCATGCTCGGCAGCGATCCTGCTCACCGCGGCGAGCATGGCCTGGGGGCCGCAGGCATAGAGAACAATATGCGCTTTTTGTTCCATCTTCGTCAGGAATGCGTTCAGAATGTCGGTGGAGGTCCCCTGCACGCCGGCGCTTCCGTCATCGGTCGCAATATGGACCTTATCCGCGGTTTCCTTGAAAGAGCGCACGATGCTCGCAGGAGGAAGACATTCTTTGTTTCGTGATCCGAGAAAAAGGTGGGCGCGCGAACCGGCGCGCTGGGTCAGAAAATGCAGCGGAGGGAAACCACTGCCGCCCGCAACCAAAACGGGTATCGTTTTTTTATCCGGCAAAGGGAAGCCTGTTCCAAGCGGGCCGAGCAGGCTCAATGTTTGACCGGCCCTGGCGGTCATCAGCCGCATCGTTCCTTTGCCCACAACGCGATACACGAGCTCCAGAGATGAACGGGAAATGACAGCTGATATGCCGAAAGGACGGGCGAGGAGCGGGTCCAGGGTATCAGACACCCGGAGCATGACGAACTGGCCAGGAAGGGCCGTGCGCGCCGCTTCCGGAGCATTGAGCACGAGCCGGTAGTACCCCCGGCCAACAGGCTTGTGCGCTACAATGAGCGCCTGGTGAAGCCTACTCAATGGTAATCTCAATTTGCTGGATCTCATATTCCACGGTTTTCACCGGCGTCTTGATCGTAACGACATCACCCACCTTATGGCTGATGAGCGCCTTGCCCACGGGAGACTGAATGGAGATCTTGCCTTTCTTAAGGTCAGCTTCTTCCTGGCCCACCAGCGTGTATTTTTTGATGCTGCCGGACTCCGTATCTGCAAGCGTCACGGTGGCGCCGAACACCACTTTTTCGTTCGTCAGCTTCGACACGTCAATGATATCGGCGTGGGCGAGTTTCTGTTCCAGTTCGCGTTTTTTGGCGTCCAAATGCCCCTGACGTTCCTTGGCGGCATGGTACTCGGCATTCTCCGAAAGGTCTCCATGGGCCCGCGCTTCCTCGATGTCCCTGATGTTCTTGCCTCGCTCCACCTTGACAATGCGGTCCAGTTCCTGCTTGAGCTTATCGTAACCCGTTTGGGTCATCGGGATCTTCTGTGTCATAATGAATGATACTCCTGTATGGATTTCACCTGTAAAAGATTTTTCCTGATCGCGGCGATGCCGCGCACGGCGGCTTTAGCCGCCGAGAGCGTGGTAAAATAGGGGATAGATTTCATCAACGTCGTACGCCTGATGGAGTAGGAATCCTTCTGCGACTGCGCGCCGGAGACCGTATTGATCACCAGGTCTACCTGCCTGTCGGTGATCTGGTCGACGATGTGAGGCCGACCCTCGGTGACCTTGTTCACGGTCTCGACCGTGATGCCCCGTTTCCGCAGATATTCCGCCGTGCCCCGCGTGGCCACGATGGAGAAGCCGGACTGTTCCAGTCCCTGCGCCACTTCGAGCGATCCGGCCTTGTCCTTGTCCTTCACGCTCAGGAACACCCTGCCGGATATTGGCAGGGGATTTCCCGCCGCCATCTGGGACTTGGCAAAGGCCATACCGAAATCCATATCAATGCCCATCACTTCGCCGGTAGATTTCATCTCGGGTCCCAGCAGGGTATCCACTCCAGGAAACTTGGCAAAGGGGAAAACCGCTTCCTTTACCGCGATATGCTTTTTGCTGACCTCTTTGGTAAAGCCCAGTTCGGCCAGCGTCTTACCCGCCATCACCCGGGCAGCGAGCTTGGCAAGCGGCACGCCGATGGCCTTGCTCACAAAAGGCACGGTTCTCGAAGCGCGGGGATTTACTTCGAGCACATAGATGCGGCCTTCCTTTACCGCGAACTGGATGTTCATGAGGCCGACAACGCCGAGCTCCAGCGCGAGCATGCGCGCCTGGCGGTCGATCTCCGTGATGACCTTCTGTGAGAGCGAGAACGGCGGGAGAGAGCAGGCGGAATCGCCTGAGTGCACGCCGGCTTCCTCGATATGCTCCATGATGCCCGCGACAACCACCGTGTTTCCATCCGAGATCGCATCAACATCGATCTCGACCGCGTCTTCGAGATACTTGTCGACGAGCACGGGGTGATCAGGAGAGGCTTTCACTGCCCGGGTCATG